>JADHNU010000019.1 GCA_016779325.1 Pseudomonadales bacterium | reverse complement strand
CGGCGCGCGCCTTATGGGCATGCTGGAGGAAAGGAGGGCCTATGATTATTGCTTTGCTTCACCCCGGCGCCATGGGTTGCGCCGTGGGCCAGTCCCTGCGGGAAGCCGGGCATGCGGTGCGGTGGTGCGCCCAGGGCCGAAGTGCTGCCAGCCTGGCGCGGGCGAACGCTGCGGGACTCCGCGCCTACACCGATCTAGAAAGTTGCCTTGCGGGTGCGGAGGCCGTCGTTTCCGTGGTGCCTCCGGAGGTCGCCGAGGCCGTGGCGCAGACGGTCGCGGCGCGCGGCTTTCAGGGCGCTTACTTGGACCTTAATGCTATTTCCCCGGCGACCGCGGCTCGGGTTGCCGCGCTGTTCCCCGGGCGGTGCTATGGCGATGGCGGCATTGTCGGCTTGCCACCCCAGGGCCCCGCGGGGGCAACCTTGCTTCTCACGGCGCCTGCGGCCTCCCTGCTGCCCGACTGGGGGCCGCGGTTCTCCCTTCAGTGCCTGCCGGCGGACGCCGACCCCTTCGCCGCGTCAGCCTTGAAGTGTGCCTTTGCGGCCTGGTCAAAGGGCTCGAGCGCGCTGTTATTGAGCGTCGAGGCCTTAGCTCGGGAGCTGGGGCTGCTCAGCGCATTGCACACCCTTTGGGATGAGCGCAGTCCGGGGCTGCGGGCCCGTGCTCGGGCCACGGGCGAGGCAGTCGCGCCCAAGGCCTGGCGTTTCGCAGGGGAGATGGAGGAAATCGCCCAAACCTTTCGTGCCGCCGGTCTCCCGAGCGGTGCGTTTGAGGCAGCCGCAACCCTCTATCGGGATCGAGCGGCGGCGCGCAAGGCATGGGAGGAGGGAGACAGGCCGTAGGCGGCCGACGGCACCCGCAAGGGGGAAAGCAACGCCTCCGGGCCAAGGGCTTCGAGGGCCTCGGCGAGGGGCGCAAGCACCGCCGGCGCTTCCGCCAATCCCGCCCCGTCAAAATGGTCCGCAAGCCAAAGGCGTAAGGCGCCGGGGGCGTAATGGCGGGCGCACCACGGCGCGGCGAGCAGCTGGGTCTCCAGGGAGGTCATCGCGCTGGCTGCGGGGGCGTTCAGCTGACCTTGCCCTCGGCCGCGCAAGCGGTACCAGCTTAGCAGGCGATCGGCGACGCCGAGTAAGGTGGGGCCCTCTCGACAGGTGCGAAGCGTACGTGCGACATAGGGCGGTAGGCCTGTCCGTGAACCCCAGTGGCGAAGGGTCCAGAGAAAGAGGCGTTGAAGCGGTGAGAGGTGTCGCGTGTCCATGGCCAAACGGTAATGATAATCAATATCATTTGTCAAGACGCGCCGTTGCGTTCGTGACCTCCTCCGCAGAAGCGGCTATGCTCCGCCCGCGTCTGGGCGTAGCTCAGCCTGGTAGAGCACGGGCTTTGGGTGCCCGGGGTCGCAGGTTCGAATCCTGCCGCCCAGACCATTTCTTCCCAGCGACCCCACGTTAGAGGTCGCTCTTCTCTAAAATGTGAATTGCGCAGGCGGAGCCGAGGCCGATTACGTGGGTTAGCCCAAGGCGCGCATCAATGACCTGCCGACGCCCGGCCTCCCCTCGCAAGTGGGTGCTAACTTCATAGATGTTCGCGATGCCCGTGGCGCCGAGCGGATGGCCTTTGGAGAGCAAGCCGCCGGACACGTTTACGGGAATGCGGCCCCCAAGCGCCGTTTCCCCTTCATCAATAAGGCGCCCGGCCTCGCCGTCCGCACAGAGCCCGAGGTTCTCGTAGTGAAGAAGCTCGGCGGTGGCGAAGCAGTCGTGGAGTTCCACGAGGTCTAAATCTTCCGCGCCGATGCCAGCCATGTTGAAGGCCTTTTCCGCGGCAAGACGGGTGCAGCTGTTCACGTCGGGCATGACCAAGTCACGAGCTTGCCAGGGATCGGAGGTGAGCGCCGAGGCCCGCACCTTTACCGCGCGCTTCCCGAGCCCCAGTTCCCGCACCTTTTTGCCGCTGGCCAGCACCGCTGCGGCCGCGCCGTCGACATTGACGGAGCACATCAGCTTGGTATTGGGGTAGCTGATCATCTCGGCGTTCATGACCATTTCCAAAGGCGTTTCCATTTGGTAGGCCGCCTTGGGGTTCAAGGTGCTGTGGTGGTGGTTCTTTACCGATACCTTCGCGAATTGCTCGAAAGTGGTGCCGTAGCGATGCGCGTGCTCCATGCCCGCTTCCGCAAACACCGTGGGCATGGTGCTGCCGCCAAAGAGTCCTTCCTTGGGAATGCCCGTGCCGGCGCCCCCGCCGCCCAGGAGCCCCTTGCCCATCTGCTCCACGCCCACGGCCAAAGCCAGATCACAAGCGCCGGCCTTCACGGCCATCCACGCTTCTCGAAAAGCCGTAGCCCCCGTGGCGCAGGCATTCGCGCAGTTCACGACGGGGATGCCGGTCTGGCCGATTTCCTGGAGGATGCGCTGCCCGACCATCGCGTTCGCCTGGTAGAGATTGCCGCAGTAAAGCGCCTCCATGGCGTGAATCTCCAGACCCGCGTCATCCAGCGCCATGAGGGCGGCCTGAGCGCCGAGCTGGGGCACGGTGCGATCGGGGAAGCGGCCGAACTTCAACATATCCACCCCAATGATGTAGACGTCGTCGCTCATGCTGCGCTCTCCTCGAGGGGTTCAAAAAAGTAGGCAAGATAGGCGTTGCCCTCTTTGTCGCGCCGCCCAAGGGCGTCATCGATGACCACCTTCACCGCCATGCCAAGGCGGATCTGATTCGGGTCTGCGGGAATGCCCCGCAGGTTGCCCTTGAGCACGGCGCCGTCGGCCAAATCGACAATGGCGGAGATAAAGGGCGTTTCGACGCCAGGGAAAGAGCGGTGCACGATGGCGTAGCTATACAGCGTGCCTTCCGAGGCCAGGCGTTGGGCGTGGAAGTCGTCGCGCTTGCCGCAGCGGCTGCAAGCCATGCGCGACGTCAGGTAAAGGCTGCCGCAGGCGCCGCAGCATTGCCCCTCTAGAAAGGGGGGTTCCCCGTCCGGAATACGCAGGCACGGGGCCGCAGGCAGCAGTTGGGTCGCGGTACTCATAAGGAATCTCCCCAGGTCAGGCTTGGAGCATACGGTGCCCTTCCGGGGCCCTGCAATCGCCTTTGCTTAGGGCTTTGGAGCAAATAACCGATGCCACAGCAGCCAGCGCTCCGGGGCCTGCTTCAGCCAGGCCAGAAAGAAATTGAAGGCCTGGGCGGCATTGTCCTTTGGGGCGTGGCTCGGGAGCAGGAGGGGGCCGAGCTGCGGGGCGAGGCCGCCCTCGGGTCCCGGTTTCGGCAAGAAGGCCACGGGCAGAATAGGACAGGAGGCCCGCTGCGCCAGCCGAAACGGGCCGGAGCTGAAGGGGAAGTGTTCCCCCAGGGCTGGCCACGCTTCGACGGGGCCCTGGTGCATGCCGGGGAGGGCATCGCCCAGCAGCACGATGCGGGCCCCCCGTCGCAGGGCGCGCAGGAGGGGACGTCCCTGGCCCCCGCCTTCGAGGACTTGAAGCGGTAAGCCCAGCCGGGTGGCGCTGTGGAGGAGGCCACGCTGCTCGTCGGGTTGTTGGCGGGCGCGGAAAACGATCACCGGTTTCTGATCGTTCATGGCCTGGCCGAGGGCGAGCAGGAGCCTTAGATAGTTCGTTTCATGAATGCTCCAGAGCACGAGGCCGCCTCGGTAGCCCTGAAAGGCCGCCCCTAGGCTGGCTTTGGCGAGGGGGCATAGGGGGCTTGGGTGCAGGGGGATGCCCTGGCGGAGTTGGCGCAAATCCCGCTGGATGCCAGCCTGGGCGAGGCGGACCTGGGAAAGGATGCGCGTCGCGTCCCGGGGGCTTAGGGCCAGGCAGCGAGCGAGCCGCTGCCGCAGGGGGAGGGTGTAGAGGGCATGGGGATGGGGAGTCATGGCGCCAGCCTAGGCCCGGGCCTGCGTTGAGGGTGTGCGCTTAAAGCGGCCTGCGCCGCAGGAAAAGCGCTTGCGCGCGCCCGAGAAGGCGCGTATCAGTCGTGTTCCCCCGAAAGGTTTCGCCAAGAGGACCGCTGGGTATGAAAGCTGTAACCGTAAGCGACTACATGACGCGCCAGCTCGTCACCTTCAAGCCCGAGACGACGCTCTACGAGGCCATGAACGTCATGCTGGATAAGCGCATTTCCGGCGCCCCCGTGGTCGATGACGCCGGAGCAATTCTGGGCGTGATTTCGGAAATCGACTTTCTTGACGCCATGTTGAAGGCGGCCTACTACGGGCAGCTCGAGGGCGCCGTGGGCGACTTCATGACGGTGGGCGCCGAAACTATCGATGCCAGCATGGATCTCTACGAAGCCGCCAAGCTCTTTATCGGCGCGCGCCGTCGGCGCCTCCCGGTCGTGCAAAATGGCCGCCTGGTTGGGCAGCTGAGTCGCCGCGATTTACTCCGGGCCATTCGCGATTGGAGCGCCCCTAAGGCCTAGGGCGCTTAGGCTTCACCGGGCTCTCCCAGGGCGGCTTTGAGCAAGCTGTTGAGCTGCTGGGGGTTGGCCTTACCGCCGCTGGCCTTCATCAGCTGGCCGACGAAAAAGCCCAGGACCTTGCCCTTGCCGGCCCGGTATTGGGCAACCTGATCGGGGTTTTCGGCGATGACTTTCTGGACGAGGGCATCGAGGGCGCCCGTATCGGAAACCTGCTTAAGCCCGTCCCGCTCAATGATGAGGTCGGCGGCCTCGCCGCGCTCCAGCATGCGCTCAAAGACCGTTTTCGCGAGCTTCGAAGAGAGGGTGCCGTCCTCGACCCGCGCGATGAGCCCCGCAAGGGCTTCCGGCGCGAGGGGGAAGGCCTCGAGGCTAATGCTCTCCCGGTTCAGATAGGCGGCGATTTCTCCCGTCAGCCAGTTGGCTGCGGCCTTCGCCGGCGCGCCGGCGGCCAGGGCCGCCTCAAAGTAGGCGGCCGTGGCCCGATCCGCGGCCAGCAGGCGCGCGTCCCCCGCGCTGAGGCCGAAGGTCTCTTCGTAGCGCGCACGCTTGGCGGCGGGCAATTCCGGGAGGGTGGCCCGCGCCTCCGCATGGTCCGCTTCCGTCAGCCGCAGGGGCAGGAGGTCGGGGTCCGGGAAATAGCGGTAGTCCTCCGCCTCTTCCTTGCTGCGCATGGGGCGGGTTTCGTCCCGGTCTGGGTCGTAAAGGCGGGTTTCCTGCACCACCTGACCGCCCCCTTCCAGCACCGCTTGTTGTCGCGCGATCTCGTAGGTGATGGCGCGCTCAAGAAAGCGAAAGGAGTTTAGGTTTTTGATCTCCGTCCGCGTGCCGAGGGTGCTCGACCCCGCCGGCTTAAGCGATACGTTGGCATCGCAGCGCAGGGAGCCTTCATTCATGTTGCCGTCGCAAATCCCCAGGGTGCGTACCAGGCCGTGAAGCTCGCGGAGATAGGCGACGGCTTCGCCGGCGCTGTGCAGCTCTGGTTCGGAAACAATTTCCAAAAGGGGCGTGCCCGCTCGGTTAAGGTCAATGGCCGTGCTGCCCGCGTAGGCATCATGGATGGACTTGCCCGCGTCTTCCTCGAGGTGGGCGCGGGTAATGGCAATGGCGCGGCTGGTCCCGTCGGGCATGACCACGGTGAGCTGCCCCCGACCGACGATGGGCGCATCAAGCTGGCTGATCTGATAGCCCTTGGGCAGGTCCGGATAAAAGTAATTTTTGCGCGCAAAGACCGTTTCGCGGGCGAGCTCCGCGTCAATGGCCGCGCCGAAGCGCAGCGCTAGGCGCAGCGCTTCCCGGTTCAGCACGGGCAGCGTGCCGGGGAGCCCAAGCTCCACGGCGCTCGCCGTTTCGTTGGGGGTTTCCCCTGCCGCATTGGGGGCGGAGGAAAAGAGTTTGCTTTGGGTCTGAAGCTGAGCGTGAACTTCTAAGCCGATCACCACGTCCCAGTTCATGGCGTTGCTCCTTGCTCGCTTGGGCGCTGCTGATGGTAGTCCGTGGCCTGCTGGAAGGCGTGGGCGAGGCTCAGGATCCGGCCTTCCCGGAAGTGGGGCGCGAGGAGCTGCCCCCCCACGGGAAGGCCTTGGCTAAAGCCTACGGGCAGGGACAGGGCGGGCAGCCCAGCGAGGTTCGCAGGAATGGTGAAACGATCCTCTTCGTAGAGGGCGATGGGGTCGTCGCGCTTCTCCCCGAGGCGAAAAGCCGTGGTGGGCGTGGTGGGCAAAAAGAGCGCATCCACCGCCTGAAAGGCCGTGGTGAAGCTATCGAAAATGCAACGCCGGACGCGCTGCGCCTGCCGGTAGTAGGCGTCGTAATAGCCCACGGAGAGGGCATAGGTGCCGGTGAGGATGCGGCGTTTGACCTCGGGCCCGAAGCCTTCACCGCGGCTTCGGCGGTAGAGATCGTTCAGATCCGCGGGGTTTTCGCAGCGATGGCCAAAGCGCACACCATCGTAGCGAGAAAGGTTGGTGGAGGCCTCCGCCGGCGCGAGAACGTAATAGGCCGGCACCGCGTCTCCGGCGAAGGGCAGCTCGAGGGCCTTCAGGCGCACGCCCAGGGCTTGGAATTGCCGCTTGGCGTCGGCCAGGGGGCCCTGGAGCGCGCCGTCCACCGCCTCAAAAAAGCTTTCCGGCACCCCGAGGGTCAGGCCGGCGACGGGCTCGGCGAGGAGTGTTGCCGCGTCCGCCACCGTGCCCTGGGCGCTGGTGGAATCTTTGGGGTCATGGCCGCCGATTAGGGAGAAGAGCTCGGCCACGTCCTCTGCGGTCCAGGCCAGGGCGCCGCCCTGATCCAGCGACGACGCGAAGGCGATCATGCCCCAGCGCGACACCCGGCCATAGGTGGGCTTCAGCCCCGTTAAGCCGCAGAAGGCCGCGGGTTGGCGAATGGAACCGCCCGTATCCGTGCCCAGGGTGCCCGGGACAATGCTGGCGGCCACGGCCGCCGCCGAGCCGGAGGAGGACCCGCCGGGCACCCGGGTGCGATCCCAGGGGTTCAGGGTGGGGCCAAAGGCGCTGTTTTCCCCCGAAGCGCCCATGGCGAATTCGTCGAGGTTGAGCTTGCCGATGAGTACGGCGCCGGCGGCCTTTAAGCGGGCCACGGCCGTCGCATCGTAGGGGGCGCGCCAGTTCGCAAGCATCTTCGACGCCGCGGTGGTGGGATCGCCTTCGCTACAGAAGATGTCTTTTACCGCTAAAGGAATGCCCGTGAGGGCGGTGGCCGTGCCGGCCTTGCGGCGCGTATCCGCAGCCCGGGCGGCGGCCAGGGCGTTCTCGGGGTTGAGGTGAAGGAACGCGTTGAGGTCCCTTGCGGCCTCGGCTTTTGCCAGGGCCTGTTCCGTGAGGGCAACCGCCGTGGTCTCGCCGGCGGCCAGGGCGGCGCTCATGGCCTTAAGCGTGTCTGGGCTCATGGCAGCACCTTGGGCACAAGATAGAAGCCGTTGTCCGTGGCCGGGGCCCCCGCCTGGAGCGCTTCCCGATTGGTCACCGGTTCCGCAATGTCGTCGCGGAGGGGCGGGGGCTCCGTCAGGGGGCTGGCAAGGGGCGCCGCATCCCCCACGGGCAGCCCCCCGAGGCGATCGAGGACCGTTAAAATGTCCGTGAGGGACTCGCTGTAGCCAGCGATTTCATCATCCGAGAGCGCGAGCCGGGAAAGGGTCGCGAGGCGACGGATGGCGTCGGGATCCAGAGCCATGGGTCGTTTCCAACGGTTGAGCGAGAATAGGGCCAGGAAGGCCTGAGCGGGGGCTAAGCTACCATGTTTTTCCTTGTTCAGCAGGGTGCGCATTGCTAGAGTGGCGAGGATTTCCTCTTCCGTCCTAAGTCGGCCTAAATATTAAAAATGTTCAAAAACATCAGAGGGTTATTTTCTAGAGACCTGTCCATTGATCTCGGCACAGCGAATACGCTGATTTACGTCCGAGACGAGGGCATCGTCCTCAATGAGCCCTCCGTGGTGGCCATTCGGCAGCACAATAATCAAAAGTCCGTGGCGGCCGTTGGCGTCGATGCCAAGCGTATGTTGGGGCGGACGCCGGGGAACATTACGGCCATTCGACCCCTCAAGGACGGCGTAATCGCGGACTTCCAGGTCACCGAGCGCATGCTTAAGCACTTCATCGCCAAGGTGCACCAGAACTCCATGATCCGCCCCAGTCCTCGGGTGCTGATTTGTGTGCCCGGAAAGGCCACGGCCGTGGAGCGTAAAGCCATTAAGGAGTCGGCCCTGTCCGCGGGCGCCCGGGATGTCTGGCTCATCGAAGAGCCCATGGCCGCGGCCATTGGGGCAGGCTTACCGGTGCATGAAGCGGTGGGCACCATGGTGGTGGACATTGGTGGGGGCACCACGGAGATCGCCGTTATTTCCTTAAACGGTATCGTCTACTCCGAATCGGTGCGCGTTGGCGGCGATCGCTTCGACGAGGCCATCGTCGCCTACGTTCGGCGTACCCAAGGTAGCCTTATTGGTGACGCCACCGCGGAGCGCATCAAGCAAGAAATTGGGTCTGCCTATCCCAGCGACGAAATCCGCGAGATCGATGTCCGCGGTCGTAATCTGGCGGCCGGGGTGCCCCGTAGCTTCACCCTCACGAACCGGGAAGTCCTCGAGGCCCTGCAGGAACCGCTCTCCATGATCGTGCAGGCGGTCAAAAGCGCGTTGGAACAGACTCCGCCGGAGCTCGCCTCGGACATCGCCGAGGTTGGCATGGTCCTCACGGGGGGCGGTTCCATGCTTCGAGACCTCGAACTGCTGCTGTCCGAAGAGACCGGCCTGCCGGTGCTGATTGCGGAAGACCCCCTCACCTGCGTGGCTCGGGGCGGTGGTAAGGCCTTGGAGTTGATGGACGCCGCGGGCACCCTCGATTTGCTCGCAAGCGATTAGAGCGCCTAGGGCGGTGCGGGCGCCGTCCCTGAGGAGGTGGCACCATCAAGGCGCTGTTTGTTGAGAGATCCTTCACTGGCTATCGCGCCTTGACGCTGGTGGTGCTCTCCCTTGCCATGGTGGTCGCCGATCACCGCACCACCGCCCTTGATCCTCTCCGCACGGCCCTGGCCACGGCCGTCAGCCCCCTCATATTTACCGCTCATTTGCCCTATGCAGCCCTCGAAGCGGCGGGCCATTGGCGCGCCACGGTGGACGCGAATCGGCGCCTGTCCCGCGAGCTGTCTCGGCAAGCCATCGCCCTGCAACGGCTGTCGGCCCTGGAGGCGGAAAACGCCCGGCTGCGGGCGCTCCTTGGCAGCGCTGAACGGGTGCAGGGGCGAGAGCGCTTTGCGGCGGTGATTGGCGTTACGCCCGATCCCCGGCGGAGCCAGCTTATTGTGGATCGGGGGGACGGTCAGGGTATTGGCCTGGGCGATGCCGTGCTTGGCGCCGAGGGGTTGGTGGGCCAGGTCATCGAAACGGGGGCCCTGTCCTCCCGCGTTCTCCTTATCGACGATCTCGCGCATAGCACGCCCGTCGTGGTGCTGCGCAATGGCCTGCGTGCGCTGGCCCAGGGGCAGGGTCCGGGCGTCCCCCTCAGCGTGCCTTACCTCTCCAGCCAGGATGACATTCGCCTCGGTGATGTACTGGTCACCTCGGGCCTTGGGGGGCGCTTCCCCCCCGGCTATCCGGTGGCGCGGGTGATCGCCGTAGAGGGATCAACCAGCGAAGCCTTTATGAACGTTCAGGCCGAACCCCTCGCCCCGCTGCGACGGCTCCAGGACGTGGTGGTGCTTTCCGTCGCCGGGGGGCAGCGACCGCCCTGGGATCAGCCGCTGGGGGACGCCCGGTGATGCCTGCTCCGCTCTTGGCCTTTTGGGGAAGCCTGGGCGTCGCCCTGGTGCTCACGGCCCTCGCCTTGCCTGCAGCCTCGCCGGCGGAGCTGGGCTGGTTTCGGCCCCAGTGGGCCGTGCTGGTCCTGCTATTCTGGGTCATGATGGCTCCGGAGGCCGTGGGTATGGGCAGTGCGTGGTTGGCAGGCTTACTTGTGGATAGCGTCACCGGGAGCCTTCTTGGGCAGCACGCGCTCACCTACGTGTTTATTGCCTGGGCGGGCCTGTCCCTCTATCAGCGATTGCGCATGTATTCCCTCTTGCAACAGGCCTTGATTGTGCTGCTGACCGTGCTCGCCGCGGAGCTTGCGGCCGCGTTGATGCTTCGCCTCGCCCGGGGCCAAGCGCTCAGTTTGGCGCTCCTGTGGGCGCCGCTGATGACGGCCCTATGCTGGCCTCTGGTGTATGGCGCCCTCGCGCCCCTGCGGCGCTGGTTGGGGCCAAGCCTATGAGTATGGCCTTGATTCTTGCGTCCCAGTCGCCCCGTCGCCTTGCCCTGCTGACCGGCCTGGGGCTCACCTGCGAGCAAGTCCCCGCCGACCTTGATGAGCGCCCCCGGGTTGGTGAGGCAGCCGAGGCGCTGGTCCAGCGCTTGGCGAGGGAAAAGGGCCGCGTGGTGCGGGACCGCTTCGCGGACGATCCCCGCCCCGTGTTGGCGGCCGACACGATTGTGGTGGTGGACGACCAGGTGCTGGGAAAGCCTATCGATCGGAAGGATGCCTTGGCGATGTTGGCGAGCCTTTCGGGCCGCACCCACGAAGTGCTGACGGCGGTTGCGGTGCTGCCCCGGCGGGGCGCCGAGCACGGGGTTTTAAATCGTAGCCGGGTCACCTTTCGCCCGCTTCGCCCCGGGGAGGCCGAGGCCTACTGGGCCACGGGAGAGCCCCGGGACAAAGCTGGCGCCTATGCGATTCAAGGCCTGGCTGAGGTGTTTGTGACCCGGTTGGAGGGCACCTTTAGTGGCGTCATGGGCTTGCCCCTTGCGGCCACGGCGCCCCTTTTGGAAGCCGTTGGCCTGACCTTATGGTCCAGGCCGTCATGAGCCGCACCCTACTTTTAGATGTCGGGCGCGAACTTACCCGCGTGGCCCTTCTCGAGGGGGGGCGAGCCGAAGCCTTCGACCTCGCTCGCCACGAGGGATCGCGACTTGTGGGTCAGCTCTTCTTGGGCGTGGTGGCGCGCGTGGTGCCCGGGCTGCAAGCGGCCTTCATCGATCTGGGGCTCGATCGTGCCGGTTTTCTGCACAGTAAGGACGTCCGCGGAGAGGCCTTCCCCGCCATCACCGCGGCGCGCAGCAGCGGGGCGCCCCTTCCGCCCCTGGAATCTCAGATGAAGGCCGGGGATCGGGTGCTGGTGCAGGTGGTCAAGGATCCCCTTGGATCAAAGGGCCCTCGGCTTCGCACCGCACCCACCCTACCGTCCCGGCTCCTCGTGCTCATGCCGGACGCTCAACACGTGGGCGTTTCCCAGCGTATTGAGATCCCCGAGGAGCGCGCTCGCCTGGCGGCCATTCTTCGGGGGCTTCGGGGCAAGGAAGGCCCTGGACTGGTGGCGCGAACCGTGGCCCAGGGCGCTTCGGCGGCGGCGCTGGCCGCCGACCGCCGCCGCCTGCTGGATTTGTGGGCGCGTCTTGATGCCGCGATTCCGACGGCCCTCGCGCCCAGCTGTCTTTATGAGGATCTTCCGCCCGCGCTGGCGGCCCTGCGTGACTGGGCCGCCCCAGATGTCGAGCGCATTATCATTAACGATGACGCCCTTTGCGAAGTTGCCAAGCGCTATCTCGATGCGGTGGATCCACCGTTGGCGGCCTGCGTGGAACCCTGGGGGCGGCCGCAGGGCTTGCTGACGGCCTTCGGGGTGGATGCGGCCCTGGAAGCTGCGCGTCAGCCTCGCGTGCCGCTCCCCGGGGGCGCGCACCTGGTGGTGGAGGAAACGGAAGCGCTGACGGCCATCGACGTCAATACGGGAAGCTTCGTCGGTGGCAAGGACGCTGCGGAAACCTTACTCGCGACCAACCTGGCCGCGGCGGACGCCATTCCCGCTTTGCTTCGGTTTCGGAACCTGGGGGGCATCGTCGTCATCGATTTCATCGATATGGTCTCCCCAGCCCACCGTGCGCAGGTTTGGGACCGGCTCGCCCGGGGTTGTGCAGCGGATCCCTCCACGGTGCGGATTTCGCCGTTCTCCCCTCTGGGCCTGGTGGAACTCAGTCGTAAGCGTGTTCGGCCGAGTTTGCGGGCTCAGCTGGAAGAGCCCTGTAGCCATTGCGACGGCTTGGGTTGGCGCCCTGCGGCCTCCCTCGCGGCGGCGGAAGCCCGCGACGCGGTGGCCCGGGCTGCTGCCGCCCTGGCGCCGGGAGGCCAGCTCCAGCTCACCGTAGGCTCGGCCCTTGCCGCCCAGCTTCGCCGCCGAGCCCCGGCCCTTCCCTCGGCCATCGAGCTCATCTTGGAGGAGAGCGATGGCCTTGAGCCGGAGCGCTTCGCCCTGGGCGCGCGTCCGAGCGAGGATGACGAGGCGCCAAGCGATGCCTGAGGCGCGCCGCTCGCGGGGACGCTGGGTTTGGCCTTGGCTTCTGCTCTTTTCGGGGCTCGCGTTGTATGGGGCTGGCGGGCGCCTTGCCCTGGCCAGCTTAGAAACGCAGCAGCAGGCGGTCCTTCAGGCCGTTGCGCAGGCGCTGGAGATGCCCCTGACAGCGGAGCGAATCCGGGGCCGCATGCAAGGGTTTTCCCCCGTGCTCGAGCTGCAAGGGCTCCGGGTCGGGCCAGCCTCGGCGCCGGCCCTCACGGCGGACGCCCTGTCCCTTGAGCTCGACGTGCTGGAAAGCCTTTATCGGGGCTTGCCAATTGCCCGCCAGCTTTCCCTCGGGGGGCTGGCGGTGTACCTGGAGCGGGATGGCGATAGCCTGCGCCTCCGGGGTCTACCCCCGGCGCCGGCCTCGAAAACCCTGCCCCAAAGCCTTTTGCGCGCCGTTTTCCATGCCGATGGGGTGAGCCTTGAGGGGGCTACCATTACCTTGGAGGGGGCGGAAAGCTGGCGCCTGCGCGGGGAGCTTCGGGATGGTTGGCTCTGGCATCGGGGGCTCCTTGCCTTTCAGACCGTGGGCGACGACGGGCCAAGAGGCACCCTCAGCTACGAGCTCCGGGGCGATCCCCTCACTGAGGGGGAGCGGGAAGGCCGCGTTCAGGGCCGCTTAAATCGCTTGGATCGCGAGCGCCTCCGGCCCTGGCTCACTACGGTGGACGCCTTGCCCCAGGGGGCGCTGGAGGACTTGGCCTTTGAGGGGGCCTTCGAGCCCCAAGCGGGCTTCCAGTTCCGCCTCGCGGCCCAGGCGCCGGTGCTGCAGGTGACGGAAACGGTGAAGGCCGAGGCCCTTTCCCTCGAGCTCTTCGGCCAGCGGTTGGGTCGGGAGCGCGGCTCCCTTTGGCTACGCACGCTCCAGGGGCGCTTGGCGGGCGTGCCCGTCTCCTTTTCCGATGCGGCGCTGGCCTGGCGCCGCGGAGTCGCGCCGGAGCTTCGCCTATTTTTGCCCGAGCTATCCTTGCGCACGGCGGCGGAGCTCGTCGCGGCCTGGCCCGATCGTCCCAAGGCCCTGGATAGCTGGCTCCAGCGCTTGGCCCTCGATGGGCGGCTTCGGGATCTGCGCTTGCGCCTGAATCCCGACGCGCCCCGGGCATCCCTAGCCCTTGAGGCGGAAATCCAAGATCTTCGCGCCACGGCCTATCGAGGTATGCCCACGGTCCGCGGCCTCGACGGTCGGTTTCAGGCGACCGTGGAAGGGGCGACCTTTACCCTTGCCAGTGGGCCCTTCTATCTCCATTTCCCCCGGGTGTTTGCCGCGGGATGGCAGTACGACGAAGGCTCGGGGGAGCTTGCCCTGCGCTGGACCCCGGAGGCTTTAGAACTGGAGGGACGCAAGCTTGCCTTGAAGGGGGAAGCGGCATCGGCCGAGGGGCAGTTCGCGCTGCGCCTTACCCCGGAGGAGGCTGGGCGACGCTTGGCGTTGGCCGTGGACTTTCAGGAGGCCGATGCGCTGTTTCTCGGTGCTTACCTCCCGGAGAAACTCGAGCCGGGGCTGCGGAGCTGGCTCCTCGACTCGATCCGCGGCGGACGAGTTGGGCACGGGCAGTTCGTGCTTTATGGCCCCTTTAAGCCGGCGAGGCCCACGGAGCGCAGTGCCTCCCTTGCTCTCGACCTCAGCGAGGGGCGTCTCCGTCCCGCCCCCCGGTGGCCCGAGCTGGCGCAGCTTGAGGGTCGTGTGTGGCTTGAGCCTGAGGCGGTCTATGGCACCCTAAGGGGCGGGAGCCTTTCGGGACTTAGTCTCTCCGAAGGCACCTTTTCCCTCCCTGCAGGCCCAACGCCGCGCCGCCTAGAGCTGACCGCTCGGGGTCGGGGGACCGGGGAGGGCCTCCTGAACTTTCTTAAGACCGCGCCCCTTGGGCCGGGCCTGGCCTTTCTCCAGGAGGATTGGGCCGCCGCGGGCCCGGTCGCGCTCGATCTCAATCTCGCTATGGTCCTTGGGCAGCCGCCGGAGCGTCTACAGGTGGCGACGGCCCTTGAGGGCGTCGCCCTTGCCGTGGGACGGTCCCGTCTGACCCTAGATGATTTGGCAGGCACCGTGACCTATCGCTATCCCGGGACGCTGGCCGCCCAAGAGCTTACGGGCTCGCTTTTTGATGGGCCCTTCCGGGCGGCCATTGCCGGGAGCCTGGAGGACGCGGGCCTCGCTTTTGCGGGGGAGGGCACGCTGCGCGGGCAAGCGTTGGCCCAGTGGCTGCGCATTCCCTACCTAGATGGCGTACAAGGCGCCCTGTCCTATACCGCCGATCTGCGCATCGATGGCGCCGGCGGGCTCGATCTGTCCGCCCGTTCCGAGGCCCTCGATTTGCAAACGGGGTTACCGGCACCGCTGGACGCGCGCGATTCCGTGCTGGACTTGCGCTACACCCAATCGGATCTTGGCGAGACCCCCGCGGCCAAGTTGCAGCTGGGCTGGGGCGGGCTGTCAGCCCGGGCGAGCTTTGAAGATGGCAGCCTTGTCTCAGCTGCCCTCGGGATTGACGCACCTTTGCCGCCCGAGCCGGCCTACGGCGTAACGGTGCAGGGGCGGGTCAGCCGCTTCGCTTTGGATCCTTGGCTGACCCGGGTGGCAAGCTTCCCCGAAGCCCCGGCGGATACGGGCGGCGCGAGCGCCTTGCCCTTGGCGGCGTCCCTGCGGCTGGACGAGGCCCTGTGGGGGGACGCACCCTTTGGGGCGGGGCAGCTGGTCATGGCGGGCCAGGTGAGCGCCCCCTATTTTGTGTTCGCCTTTCCGAGCGCCACGGGCGCGCTTACGGTGCAAGGGGACCGGAGCTTGGATCTGCGGCTGGCCGCCTTGCAATGGCCACCGGAGGGGGAAGGCTTGGACGCCGCGGCGCCGCTGCTGGCGGAAGCCGCAGCGGATCATGGCGTGGCGCCAGCCCTGGCGGCGCCCGAGGACCCCTTCTCCCTGGCGTCGCTCGGAGACCTCAGTCCAGAAAGTTGGCCACCCCTGCGCCTGCGTATTGATCAGCTCAGTTTGTTCGGGGAGGCCTACGAAGGCGTGGCCTTCACCTTAGCGGCGAACGAGACGTCGTTGGTGCTTGGCGAATTTGAGGCACAAGGGCGCGGCCTCATCCTGGGGGCGCGTGACGGCGGAGTGCATCAGCTCACCCTGACCTACGCACCCACCCTGGGATCCCGCTATGAGGGGCGCATTTCTGGGCAGAACTTTGCCGATGCCCTCTCCGCCTTTGGGTTCCTGCCCACGGTGGAATCGGAGAATTTTGCCTTCGATATGGATTTAAGCTGGCCTGGCGGACCGGAAGCGCTCACTCTGAAGGACGCCGAGGGCACGGTGGACTTCGGCATTGATCGGGGTCGCTTTCTCCAGATCGACGCCGCCGGAGCCCCCATGCGCGTACTGGGGCTGTTGAATTTTAGCGCGCTGGCGCGGCGCCTGCGCTTTGATTTCTCTGATGTGTACAAGCGGGGTCTGGTGTTTGATGAGCTTCAGGGCGCCTTTAACCTGGAAGCCGGGCAGCTGCGCACGGACGGCCCCGTGCGCATGCGAGGGCCTTCAAGCCGCTTCCAGCTGGCCGCCGCGGTGGACCTCGCGAGCTATGATTTGACCGGTGATCTCGTGGTCACCCTGCCCGTGGGCAATAACCTTCCCTGGGCCGCCGCGTACGCAGCGCTGCTGGCCAACCCCCTTGCCGGGGCTGGGGTGCTGGTGGCGGAGCGGCTCTTTCGCGACCAGATCGATCGTTTCTCCAGCGCCCGCTATCTGCTTGGCGGTAAGGTGGATGCGCCGGAACTGACCTTTGATTCGATTTTTGAAGTCGAGAGCACCCTCCCTCCCGAGGAGGCAAGCGGTAAGGAAGACGCAGCGCCACCGGAAGCGGAAGGGCGCGTTCTGATTGATACCCCCTAGACGCCGGGCGCCCTAGGCACGGCTGGGAGTGAAGCTATGAGTTCGACATCCCTATCCCCCATCGCCGCGGCGGAAGCCTGCTTTCTGGCGCCGGAAGGCTTAACTGACGTCCAGCTTGGGGCCCAGCTCGGGCGCATGCTGAGGGGAGAGATCGACTTTGCCGATCTCTATTTCCAGCACGCGGAGCAGCAGGCTTTCGTGCTGGAAGATGGCCGTGTCCGGGATGCCAGCTTTTCCATCGACCATGGCGTTGGCGTCCGGGCAGTAGCGGGGGCCAAAACAGGCTTTGCCTATGCTAACGGCATTGATGGTGGCGCTCTGGCTGCGGCTGCCGCCGCCGCAAGCGCCATAGCCGATGGCCGCGGCGAGGCGGGCACTGCTGTCGCGTTTCAGGCGAGGTCCGGTGCGACGCCGCTCTATGCCGCGGGTGATGCCCTCTCATCGGTAACGGACGGGGAAAAAACTGCGCGGCTTCGGGCTCTAGATGCCCTGGTGCGGACCCTCGATGGGCGGGTAAGCCAGGTCAGCGCCAGCTTGGTGGGACGGCAGGAGACGGTGCTGGTGCTCGCGAGCGATGGAACGCGGTGCGCGGATGTTCGGCCATTGGTGCGTTTTTCCATCAGCGTCGTGGTGGAGAAGGACGGGCGCCGGGAGCGCGGCAGCGCAGGGGGAGGCGGGCGCATCAGCTTCGCGGAGCTGCTCGCTGGGGATCAGCTGGAAGCCTGGGCCCGGGAGGCGGTGCGCATTGCGCTGGTGAATCTGGACGCGATTGCTGCGCCCGCGGGCAGCATGCCCGTGGTGCTTGGCCCCGGCTGGCCCGGCGTACTGCTCCATGAGGCCGTGGGCCATGGCCTCGAGGGGGACTTTAATCGCCGGGGCACCTCGACCTTCTCCGGCCGACTCGGTGAGGCGGTGGCCAGCCCCCTCTGTACGGTGGTGGACCAGGGCAACCTTCCGGGGCGCCGCGGTTCCCTAACCTATGACGATGAAGGGACGGAAACGGGGGAAACGGTGCTCATTGAGAAGGGCCGGCTTTGCGGTTATTTGCAGGACAAGACCAACGCGCGGCTCATGAACGTGGCGCCCACGGGGAATGGGCGTCGAGAAAGCTATGCCCACCTGCCTATGCCGCGCATGACCAATACCTTTATGCGCGCGGGGGAGGAGGCGCCGGAAGATATCCTTCGCAGCGTGCAGCGGGGGCTTTATGCGGTGAACTTCGGCGGCGGCTCCGTGGATATCACATCCGGGAAGTTCGTATTCTCCACCACCGAGGCCTACCTGATCGAGGGCGGACGCATTACGGCGCCGGTGAAGGGCGCCACCCTGATTGGTCAGGGGCCGGAAATCATGAATCGAATTTGCGCCGTGGGCCATGACCTTGCCCTCGATTCTGGGGTGGGCGTGTGCGGAAAGGACGGTCAGTCCGTACCCGTGGGCGTGGGCCAGCCCACCCTTAAGGTGTCGTCGATGACGGTGGGGGGAACAGGGGCTTAGGGTCCGCGCTATGGCACTCTCGGAGCAGGCGAAACAGGGTGCGATAGGCCGTGGGATCTCCCGTGCCGCGTTGCCGGGAGGCCTGTGCTTTCCGGAGCGTGTCGCGCAGCAGGGCGCGATCCGCCTGGGGGAAGAGGTCGAGCCAGTGGGTCAGGGCCTGGCTGTCCACCAGCAAGGCTTCGCGC
Organism: Pseudomonadales bacterium; assembly: GCA_016779325.1. GTDB lineage: Bacteria > Pseudomonadota > Gammaproteobacteria > Pseudomonadales > Azotimanducaceae > Salivita. Next base: position 24,375 of record JADHNU010000019.1, on the reverse strand, counting down.
CAGGCTTCCAGGGCATGATGGGCGCGCGTCGCTTCAACGCTACCCTGGGTGTGCAGGGCCAGCGCGGCTTCAATGCTTTGGCTGTCTTCCGCGCGCATGAGCTTGCCCAAGAAGGACAGATGGCGGCGCTTCGCTTCCCGCGCCGTCAGCCGGTCGAACTCCGTCAGCCCACGCTGGAAAGCCTCGCTCAGGGGCAGTTTGCTTCGCGGCCCCTTGCCCAGGGCGGTAATCCGTTCGGCCAAATCTCGCAGGGCGTGCATGTCGCGCTTCACTTGGCTTTTCGACGGCGGCGCGTTGTCTTCGGTCATCGGAGCATCGCTTCTCGGGAAGAAGGGTTCAGTTTACCGAATTGTGGAACAAGGAGTGGTCATGAGTGATCGGCACGCCCCCGCCCTCAGTGCAGAGCGGCTTGGGGTAGGGGGAGCAGGGCGCAGGCTGTTACAGGATCGCGCCGCAGAGGTGCTGGCGCTCGCCAAGGCGGCGGGGGCGACGGCGGCGGAAGTGAGCTTGGCTCGGCGCCAAGCCCTCGAGCTCACGGTGCGCCAGGGAGATCTGGAAACGCTTGAGCAGACCGAGGGGCAGGATCTCTCGCTGACGGTTTTTTCCGGCCAACGTTCCGCCTCCGTATCCAGCAGCGATTTATCCTCCAGCGCCTGCGCGACCTTAGTGGAGAAGGCGCTGTTTTTGGCCAAGGAGGCGGAAGAGGATCCCTATGCTGGCTTAGCGCCGCCGGAGCTCGCCCCTGGCGTTTTGCCCGATTTGGGGCTCTTTGAGCCCTGGCCCCTAACCCTTGCTGAGGCGAAGACGCTTGCCGAGGCCTGCGAGGCGGCGGCCCTGGCCGTAAGCCCGGAGCTGCGAAATTCGGAGGGCGCCACCGTTGCCAGTGCCCTTGGGCTCAGCTGCTATGCCAACAGCCAAGGGTTTGTGGCCGTGGAGCCGCGCAGCCGCCATGGGCTCTATGCGGCGGTCATTGCCGGGGAAGGGAGTCGGATGCAGCGCGATGGGTGGGGCCTTACCCTGCGCCGCCCCGATGAGCGGCTTAGCGCGGACGCGATTGGGCGGCGCGCCGGCGAGCGAGCCCTCGCTCGTCTTGATGCCCGGACCGTGCCCACGGGGCGCTACCCCGTGGTGTTCGAAAGCAGCGTTGCGGGCAGTCTCCTGGGGCATTTCATTGGCGCGATCAGCGGCGGCGCGCTCTACCGCCGTGCGTCCTTTCTTTGTGATGCGCTAGGAGAAGCCCTTTTCCCCGAGCGCTACCAGATCATGGAGGACCCCCTTCGCTCCGGTGCCCTCGCCAGCGCCAGCTTTGATGATGACGCTGTGGCCACGGCCCCCAAGGCCTTTGTGGAATCGGGACGCCTCGTGAGCTACGCCCTATCCGTTTATGCCGCGCGACGCTTGGGGCTGGCGCCGACGGGTAATGGTGGCGGGGTGCATAACTTGTCCATGAACCATGACGGCCTCAGCCGGGCTGAGCTCTTAGAAACGCTCGGAACGGGCCTTTGGATTACGGAGCTGATGGGGCAGGGGGTCAATGGGGTCACCGGGGATTACAGCCGAGGCGCGGCGGGCTTCTGGGTCGAGAACGGCAAGCTTGCCTACCCCGTCCAGGAGATCACCGTGGCGGGGAATTTGCGAGCCATGTTCAAGCAGATCCGGGCCGTTGCCGATGACGTAGAGCGTCCCGGGGCTGTCGAAGTCGGGAGCCTACTGGTTGATGGCCTAACCCTTGCGGGGGCTTAGCCCCCGCCCTCTCCGGTGAGCTAGTCCGGCTCCCCAAAGCGATCCTCAATGAGCGCCTCTAGAGCCTCTGCAGCCGCTGGGGCATCGGGGCCTTCGCAAACAATGTCGAGGGTCGTTCCGCACGGGGCCGCCAGCATCATGACGCCCATGATGCTTTTGCCATCGGCGACCTTCTCCGTCCCCTCGTGGGTGACGGTAATGCTGGCTTCAAAGCGGCTGGCCGTTTGCACGAACGCCGACGATGCCCGGGCGTGCAGGCCGAGGCGGTTAAGGAGGGTGAGCGGTAGGCGCACTTTCATGGGCGATCGCTTTTGTTAGAGGATGCGCTGCGGCCCAGGGTATGCAGCTCCCGATGAGCGATCAGCACCTGCCCAAAATAGGGGCTCAAGGTGTCGCCGAGACGCTCTGCCAAATACACACTCCGATGCTGACCCCCGGTGCAGCCTATGGCCACCGTGAGATAGGCCCGGCCGCTGGCTTCCAAGCGGCCCTGCCATCGCTGCAGCGTGTCCCTCAGTTCTTCTGCGTGGGTCTCCACTTCCTCCTGACTCGCGAGCCAGGCAACCACCGAAGGATCCCGTCCCGTTAGGGGCCGCAGGGCAGTCTCCCAGTGGGGGTTAGGCAAGAAGCGGACGTCGAAGACGAGATCCGCGTCCTGGGGCACGCCATGCTTGAAGCCAAAGGACCGGAGCATGAGCGTGGTGAGGCGCGGGTGGTGATGGCCCACGTGGCGTTGAATCTGATCGCGGAGGCTATGAACGTTCGTGCGCGTGGTATCGATGAGCAGATCGGCCCGGGCTCTTAGGTCTTCAAGCAATTCGTGCTCCCGGGCGAGGGCGTCGGTGAGGAGCAGGCCTTGGGTTGTCAGGGGGTGGGGACGGCGGGTTTCCCCGAAGCGGCGATGGAGCGTGGCCGTTTCCGCGTCGAGGTAGATGACCTGGACCTCGAGGCGGGGGTGCGCTTTGCGCAGCAGCGCCAAGCGCGCGGGAACGCTTTGGAGTTCGCCGGGAAGGCTGCGCGCATCGATGGAAATGGCGAAATCTCCCGGGCGCTGCTCTGCCTCTGCTTGCCTGAGGAGCGCTTCTAAAAGGCTTGCTGGCAGATTATCAATGCAATGAAAGCCGAGGTCTTCGAGGGCACCGAGAGCAATGGACTTCCCGGACCCGGAGCGACCACTGAGAATCAGCAGCTTCATGGCACCTTTCCCGAACTGGAATCTTTTTTAGGCTACGCAATTCTACCGGCAGCGCCTAGCCCTCGAGCCGCTCAGCCGGTTTCCGCGAGCCGCTTCAGGGTGGCGCCTAAGGCGTTGGCATCGGCCGCGCTGCGCAGGGCCGCCCGATGGGCCTCCGGTTCGAGGAGCTGGGCCAGGGCTGCGAGCAGCGCAAGATGCTCTCCGTGCGCGCTTTCGGGCACCACGAGAACCGCCAGTAGGTCGACCGGTTCGCCGTCGGGGCTTTCGAAATCCACGGGCTCACGCAGGCGAAGGAGAGCAACCACAGGTGCCTTAAGTCCCGCAAGACGGCAATGTGGCAGGGCAACGCCGAAGCCGAGGCCCGTGGAACCAAGGCGTTCCCGGGCAAGCAGGCTATCGAAGAGCTGCTCCGAGCCTGGGCCCTCGGTGAGGGCCGCGGCGATCTGCTCGCTTGCATGCTCGAGCGCGCGTTTGCGACTGGCGGCGCATACGTCCACCGCGAACAGTTCCCGGCGCACACAGCTTAAAAGACTCACCGACTTGCCTCACTCCCGGACGACGGCGCGCAGTCTAGCGAAGCCCAGCCTGGGCGCCCAGGGAAAATTCGTCCTCCGGGATGACCGGTTATGCTAGTTTCGGCTTGGGCCGCGCTGGGCCCGGTCGAGCGTCTTTTCCTTTTGCTTCAGCAGTTGCCGGTCGAGCTTGTCCACCAGCTTGTCGATGGCCACGTAAAGATCCTCTTCCTCGGCGTCGGCGAAGAGTTCTACGCCGCCAAGGTGCACCTTGGCTTCCGCCTTCTGTCGATTTTTTTCCAATTCGAGGATGACGTGAATGTTGATGATCTGATCCGAATGCCGCTCGAGGCGGGCGAACTTATCGGTCACGTGGTTGCGGATCGCGTCGGTGATGTCGAGATGGTGACCGCTGAGGTTGATTTGCATGATGGCAGGCTCCTTCCACGGTGAGGGGGCGGCTAAATCAGCCGCTTTCGTTCATTTGACGGCGGTATGGCTAAGGACTCCCGATACTTGGCAATGGTTCGGCGGGCGACCTCAATATTTTGCTCTGCGAGCAGCTTGGCGATTTTGGCGTCGGATAGGGGCTTCTTAGGATTCTCTTCGTCCGTCAGCTTTCTGATCAGCGCGCGAATGGCCGTAGACGACACTTCCCCGCCCGTGGAGGTTCCCACGTGGGAAGAGAAGAAATACTTCAGCTCGAACACCCCGCGAGGGGTGTGCATGTATTTTCGCGTGGTCACCCGGGAAATGGTGGACTCGTGCATGCCGATGGCATCGGCGATTTCCGCCAAAACCAACGGCTTCATGGCCTCGGGGCCAAATTCAAGGAAGCCACGCTGGTGTTCGACAATGCGCTGGGCGACCTTGAGGAGTGTCTCGTTTCGGCTTTGTAGGCTTTTTAGAAACCAGCGGGCTTCCTGGAGATGATCCTTCAGAAATTGGTTGTCGGCGCTGCTGTCGGCGCGGCGCACGAGGCTGGCGTAACCGCTGTGGATGCGCAGCTTCGGGGTGGCTTCGGCGTTGAGTTCCACGAGCCAGCGGCGGTGATGGCGACGCACCAGGACATCGGGCACCACGTACTCCGTGTCGGACGGCGCAAGCTGAGCGGCCGGCCGGGGGTTAAGGCTCTGGATGAGCCGCAACGCATCGCCTAGGGCGGCCTCGGAAAGGCGGGTTCGGCGCATCAAGGTGGCATAGTCTCGACTGGCCAGAAGGTCGAGATGCTGGTTTAGAACGAGGCGGGCCGCCTCCAGGGCCGGCGTTCCCTCGGGGAATTCCCGCAGCTGGAGCAGAAGGCTCTCGCCCAGGGATCGGGCGAACATCCCTGGGGGATCGAATTGCTGGAGCCGGTGGAGCACGGCGATGACCTCATCCTCCTCGATTTCGAGGGCCGGCTCGAAGCTTTCCAGCAGCTCGTCGATGCTCAGGGTCAGGAAGCCGTCGGCATTCAGCGCATCAATGAGCGCATCGGCAATGGCTAGGTCTCGGCTTGATAAGCGCGTGAGGTTGAGTTGCCAGCGCAGCTGGTCCGTGAGGCTTTCGCTCGCTTCATTGCGGCTGTCGAAGTCGTAGTCGTCGTCGCTGGCTGCCGGGGCAGGCCCCGCGGGTGCGCTGTAGACCTCATCCCAGCTGGCATCGACGGGGAGCTCTTCGGGGATGGCTTCACTCCATTCGGAGTCGGGCGCGCCGTCATCAACATCGTAGGCGGCTTCGTACTCGGGTTCATAATCGCTGGGCCCTTCGTACTCCGTACTGCCGTCATCGCCGAAGGAGTCGGTGTCGTCCCCTTCCTCCTGCGCTGCCGGGGCCTCGTGCTCTTCCCCGTCGCCCTCCTCCTCCAGCTCCAGCATGGGATTGCTATCCAGCGCTTCTTGGATTTCCTGCTGCATTTCAAGGGATGAGAGCTGCAGCAAGCGGATGGCTTGCTGAAGCTGGGGGGTCATGGTGAGGGATTGACCCAGTTTTAGCTGGAGGGCCTGTTTCATCGCCTGATCATACTGATGGGCTTCGCTTCAGCACAATCGGCCCGTTCCCTGCATAGCAAAAAAACCTACTTTGGCCGTTTGTGCTTAAAGGGCGAACTGATCTCCAAGATACACGTCGCGGACCTGCTGGTTGGCGAGGATGGCCTCGGGCGTCCCTTCAGCGAGGGTGCGGCCCTGCGCCAGAATGGTGGCGCGATCGCAAATGGCCAGGGTCTCGCGCACGTTGTGGTCCGTGATGAGCACTCCGATACCCCGCGCCTTGAGGGCTGCCACGATGCTTCGGATCTCGCCTACGGAGATGGGGTCGACGCCGGCGAAGGGCTCGTCGAGCAGGACATAGCGAGGCTCCATGGCCAGGGCCCGGGCAATTTCCGTCCGGCGACGCTCCCCCCCGGACAGCTGGCTGCCCAGGCGCCGGCGACGATCGCTCAGGGAAAATTCCTCAAGGAGGGCATCACAGCGTTGGCGTCGCGCCTGCGCACTTAAATCTTTTCGCAGCTCTAAGATGGCCAGGAGGTTGTCCTCGACCGTGAGGCCGCGAAATACGCTGGCCTCCTGAGGCAAGTAGGCGAGGCCGCGCTTCGCCCGAGCATGGATCGGCTCCTTCGTGATCACCGCTTCGCCCAGGCGGATTTCGCCGCCGTCGGGCCGAACCAGCCCGACCAGCATGTAGAAGGTCGTGGTTTTGCCTGCGCCGTTCGGGCCCAGCAGCCCCAATACTTCGCCGGGGCGGACCGATAACCCGACATCTTCGACGACCGTCGTCTGGCCGTAGCGCTTGCGTAGCCCAAGCGCTCGAAGGGGGGGCGTCGCGCTAGGGATTGGGGGCATCGCTTTCGCTCTTTGCGCCGCCGCGCAGGCGGGCCGGCTCGATCACCATGCGCACCGGTGCCCCATCGGCGCCGGCGCTCGCCGCAACCTTGCGGGTGCTCAGATCGTAGGAAATGACGTCGCCCTCGAAGCGATCCTCGGCCTGTTCCAGTTGCGCGGCGCCGAGGAGCTCAATGCGGCCCGCATCCGTGTAGTAAATGATGGTTTGGGCTTGTGCGCGCACGGGCTCGGCGCCGGGCTCGGGGGTCTGTTCATAGCGCGCAGGCAGGTCCCGCTCCCGATCCCCTTCGGCGGTAATGCGACGCACCTGCTGCGCGTTGGTTTCGATGATGAGCCGGTCCGCGCGCACCTTGAGCGAGCCTTGGTCTAGGCGAACGGATCCGCTGTAGGTGGCCGTGCCCGTGGCGTCATCGAGCTCAGCGCGGTCCGCCTCGATTTCAATGGGCTGTTGTTCGTCTTCCGGAAGGGCATGGCTGACCGGTGCCAGTGCCAGCAAAACCAGCGAAAGGAGCGAGGCTGGGCGCGCGAAAGAAGGCTTCATGGCAGGCTATCCGGGTAAAAGGTCGAATGTACGCGTTGCTCAGCGCTTCCCAAGGTCAGAAAACCCACGCCAAGGGCGAGGCTCAAGCCTTCCGCTTCCGTGTGGCCTTCGGCGCTGTCGATGATAACAGGGGCAGAGCTGTCCGCGTATTGGGCAGCGGGGTAGAGGTTCAGATGGTCCGTGCGGAAGCGCAGGATGGTGCCGTCGTCCCGCCTGCGCTCGGCGCGCACCGCGCCGTCGAGGGTGACCCGGTCGGAATTGGCCACGGCGCGATCGGGGCTTTTAAGGAGGGCCTCGCTGCCCTCCAGGCGACCCTGATCGGCCCAAAGGCGCCACGGCTCGCCGGTGTCGTTGAATAGCACTAGGGTCGGTTCCGTGAGTGCCGTCTCCCCCGTGGCCGGCTGGTGGGCGATGGTTTTCGCGGTCAGCGCAAAGCGGCGCGCGCCCGCCAGGGAGAATTCCGTAATCTCCGCCGTTTCCATAAGCAACGCGGGGCCCCTTGCAAGGGCCTCGAAGCGGGGCCCTTCCCGACCGGCCTCAAGCCCCAGGTCAAGGGTGCTGAGCAGTAGGGCGGCCAGGCCGAAGAGGAGCAGCCAGTAGCGCAGCACTAGGGCGTTTCCAGATAGGGTGCGAGGGCTTCGGCCCAACGGTCCTGAGCGACGAGGAGGGCTTCGATGGCCTCCCGGACCGCACCCTGGCCGCCGGCCGCTTCCGTAATGAGGTCCGCGTAGGCGGCCACCACGGGATGGGCGTTGCGAGGCGCTAGGGCGAGGCCCACCTGACGCATGACCTTCAGGTCTGCGAGATCGTCTCCCATGTGGGCGATGGCCTCCCGCGGGGTGCCGCTGTCTGCCACTAGACGCCCCAGGACCTCACCCTTGGCTTCCGACCCTTGGTAGCACAGCTCAATGCCGAGTTCCTGAGCGCGCCGGGTCACCATAGGCGATTCCCGGCCCGTAATAATGGCGAGGGTAAAGCCGAGGCGCTGGGCGAGCTTTAAGGCGGCGCCATCTTGCGTGTTAAAGCCCTTGGCTTCCTGGCCATCGGCGGTGTAGATCAGCGTGCCGTCCGTCAGCACGCCGTCCACGTCGAGGCAAAGCAGGGTGATTTGCCGAGCCCGGGCCTGCGCCGAAGGGCTTAGGGGTTGAGATGCGATCATCAGCCGGTGCTCTCTAGGGCAAGAAGGCCAGTATAGGCGACCCAAAGGACGAGGAAGAGGGCGCCCACGGGGCGGCCTAGGCGCCCGCCGCCGAAGACGGCGGCGCCAAGAAGCAGCGCACTTAAGCCGAGCATGGTGAGGCCGTCGCGGTAAAGCACTTCGGGCGTCAAGGCAAAGGTGCCGAAGAGGCCGGGAACGGCCATGACGGCCAAAATATTGAGGATGTTCGATCCGAGTACGTTGCCGACGGCGATATCCGTGTGGCCCTTGAGCGCGGCGCCGGCGGTGGCGGCAAGCTCCGGTAGGCTGGTGCCGATGGCGACCACGGTGAGACCAATCACCAGCTCGCTGACGCCCATGGCGCGCGCCAGGGTGCTGGCGGACCAAACCAGAAGGTCGGCTGCTAAAAGCAGTAAGGCCAGGCCGAGGAGTAACCAAAGGAGGGCGACGCCGCGACCGTAGGTGGGGAGGTCGCCGTCGTCCCCCGCGCCCCCTGTTTCGGGTCGGCGGAGGAGGGCTACGGCAAAGGCCGCCAGCACGGCGAGGAGTACGAGGCTTTCCAGGCTCGAGAGCGCTCCATCCCAAAAGACCGCAAGGGCCAGCAGCGCGCTGCCAAAGAACCAGGGGCCTTCCTTGCGCACAATCGCTTTGGGTACGGGCAGGGGAACCAGCAGGGCGGTCACCCCAAGGACCAAGCCGATGTTGGTGATGTTAGAGCCCAGGGCATTGCCCACGGCCAGCAGGGGGGTGCCTTCCCGGGCTGCCGCCAGGGAGACGAGGATTTCCGGCGCCGAGGTGCCAAAGGACACGATTGTCAGGCCGATCATGAGCGGTGATACGCCCAGGGAGCGCGCCGTGGCCGCCGCCCCCGCAACGAAGCGGTCGGCGCTCCAGAGCAGCAGCAGCAGTCCGACGCCGAGCGTGCCGAGGGTCAGGAGCAAAGAGGGGGCTTCGGGGAAGGGCATCTAGGGATGATCCGTGGCTGAGCGCGGGGCCATTGAAGAGGAGGGGTGGGCACTTTGCAAGGCGCCGGGAGCCGCTGCCGATGCTAAACTCCGGTTCCTCAGTTTGCGCAGTCGTCCGGGAGTCGCGCGTGATCAAAATGATGAAGTCTCTGCTGCTTTGCTTGGCGTTGCTGCTGTCCCTCAGCGGCCAAGGGGCACCGCTGGCGGCGGATGAGTTGGTGCGCCAGGAAGCGGCGGCCCTGTTCGAGGCCATCGATCGGCACCGAAGCCGAGAGGACACCGAGCTCGAGGCGTTCTACCGCGAGGTTGGGGCCCGCATGGATGCGTTCGTCGACTACGACGCCATCGCCCAAGGGGTGATGGGCAGCTATTTTGCGCAGGCCACGGCGGCTCAGCGGGCGCGTTTTTCGCGCAACTTCGGGGAGGCCCTCGGGCGCAAGTATGCCAAGGCGCTTCTTGCCTTCAAATTCGAGGCCTTTGAGGTGCAGCCGCCCCGCGTCCAGCCCGTGGCCACGGGGGAGCGGGCGGCGGTGGTCATGACCCTCCGCGACGAAAACAAAAAGGCCTACACCGTGGTCTACGATATGGTCCGTCCAGGCGCCGAGGCGCCCTGGCGCGTGCGCAACGTCATCCTCGACGGCGTGAACTTCGGCCGGACGTACCGCAATCAGTTTTCGAGCGCGATGGAAGCACGGGGGCCTGGGGCCCTCGATGAGGTGATCGATGCCTGGCTCGGTGAGGACACAACAGAGGACGACGCATAATGGATAGCGATGGACTGAAGAGCCTCCTGCAAACGGCCTTCCCCGAGGCCGACGTGGCCGTGTCTGGGGGCGCGGGCCGCTTCGAACTTGCCGTCGTAGACGCCGCCTTTGCGGGGCTCAATCGGGTCAAACGTCAGCAGCGCGTGTACAAAGCCCTAGGCGACGTGATCACCTCCGGCGCGGTCCACGCGGTCACGATAGTGGCCCGCACCCCCGAGGAGCTCAGCGCTTAAGCTGGCCCCATGGACCAACTGGTGCTGGAGGGGGGGCGGCCCCTGACCGGGGTTGTGCCCGTTTCTGGCGCGAAAAATGCGGCCTTGCCCGTCCTCGCTGCGTGCCTTCTGACGGAGGCGCCGGTGGTGCTCGAGCGGGTGCCGGCTTTGCAGGATGTGCACACGCAGCTTTCCCTTCTCCGGCACCTTGGGGTAGGGGCGAGCTGGCAGGACGATGAGGTGGTCGCCCTGTCCGCGGCGGCCCTCGCAGAGCCCGTGGCGCCCTACGAACTGGTTCGCACCATGCGCGCGTCCTTCCTGGTGCTGGGCCCGCTTTTGGCCCGTTGCGGCCACGCAGAGGTGTCCCTGCCGGGAGGCTGCGCGATTGGAGCTCGCCCCGTGGATCAGCACTTGGTGGGCCTCCAGCGCCTCGGCGTAGCCCTCGAAGTAGTGGGCGGCTACGTGCGAGCCCGGGCGCCCCGGGGGCTGCGCGGAGCGCGAATCGTGATGAACCAGGTGACCGTGGGCGGGACGGAGCATTTGCTCATGGCGGCGGCCTGCGCGCGCGGCCATACCGTCCTCGAAAACGCCGCCGAGGAGCCTGAGGTGGTCGATCTCGCGCGTTTCCTTCGCAGGCTTGGGGCCCGCATCGAAGGCGAAGGGACGGCGCGCATTGAAATCGAGGGCGTTGAGCATCTCGAGGGGGGGCGCTTTGCGATCTTGCCCGATCGCATTGAGGCGGCGTCTTATCTGCTTGCGGGCGCCGCTACTCGGGGTCGGGTTACCGTTCAGGGGGTGGTGCCGGCGCACCTGGGCGCAGTCCTCGATAAGCTGGAAGAGGCGGGCGCGCGCGTCGACGTGGAAGCAGAGGCCGTCACCGTCGCCTTAGAAGACCGGCCCCGGCCCGTTTCCCTGCGTACGGCGCCCTATCCGGGCTTCCCCACCGATGTGCAAGCGCAGTTTATGGCCCTGGCCTGCTTGGCCACAGGGGTGAGTCGGGTGCGGGAAACGGTGTTTGAGAACCGTTTTATGCACGTGCCAGAGCTGGCGCGCTTTGGGGCGCAAATCAGCCTCGAGGACGCCCGCAGTGCGGTGGTTACGGGCGTGCCGAAATTGGTGGGGGCGCCGGTCATGGCGACGGACCTCCGCGCCTCCTTCAGCTTGGTCATTGCTGCCCTCGCCGCCGAGGGGGAATCGATCATCGATCGCCTTTATCATATGGATCGTGGCTACGCGGCCATGACGGAAAAATTGCGGGGCCTTGGCGCGCAGGTGGCGCGACGAAAGGCGCCCCCCGGCTAAGCTAAGGATTTTTCATGCTCACCCTTGCCCTGAATAAGGGTCGTATCCTCGATGAGGTGTTGCCGTTGCTGGCCCAGGCGGGCCTAGACCCGCTGGAAGATCCCCGGCGCAGCCGGAAGTTGATATTCGAAACGCGCCATCCGGAGCTGCGCCTCTTTGTGGTGCGCAGTGGGGATGTGCCCACCTGCGTGGCCCATGGGGCGGCGGATTGGGGCATTACGGGCAAGGACACGCTTCTCGAGGACGGCGGCCAGGGCTACTACGAGCCCCTCGACTTGGGGCTTTCCCGGTGCCGCCTGATGACCGCCGGAGACCCGACCTTTGTCCCCGTGCCCGGGCAGCGCCTGCGGGTGGCGACGAAGTTTGTGAAGGTTGCCCAGCGCTACTTTAACGACCGTGGCGTGCAGATCGACGTGATCCCGCTGGGCGGCGCCATGGAACTGGCGCCTCTGATTGGCCTTGCCGATCTCATCGTCGATATTGTGGATACGGGAAACACGCTTCGGGCGAACGGGCTGGCGCCCCTTGAACTCATCGAGCACGTAAGCGCTCGGGTCATCGTCAACAAGGCCTCCATGAAACAGCATCAAACCCGGCTGGGACCCATGCTGGCGGCCCTCGAGGCCGCCCTTCCTGAGGCGGCGGAACAAGGAGTGGGCCCATGACGGGGCTGATGAAACGGCTGCGCGCCGCGGCGCCGAACTTCCAGGATGATTTGGAAGCGCTTCTGCATTGGGAGCTGGCGGAAGATGGCACGGTCCGGGCCCAGGTGCGCGAAATCATCGCTGAGGTACGCGCCAAGGGCGATGAAGCGCTCCTGGCCTATACGGCGCGCTTCGATGGCGTTACCGCCCGCACCGTGGCGGAGCTGGAAGTGCCGAAGGAAGCGCTCCTAGAGGCCTATGAAGGCCTCCCCGAGGCCGAGCGCGCGGCGCTGAAATTGGCTCGGGATCGCATCGCTGCCTATCACGAGCGTCAGCGACGCAGCGAATGGCGCTACAAGGACGAGTTTGGAAATCTGCTCGGGCAGCTCCTGCGCCCTCTCGATCGCGTTGGGCTTTACGTTCCCGGGGGGAAAGCGGCCTACCCCTCATCGGTGCTGATGACGGCGGTGCCCGCGAAGGTGGCTGGGGTGCGGGAGGTGGTGGTGACCGTGCCGACGCCGGGGGGGGAGCTAAACCCCCTCGTGTTGGCCGCCGCCCATCTTGCGGGTGTTCATCGCGTCTACCGGGTGGGCGGCGCTCAGGCGATTGCTGCCCTGGCCTTTGGCACCGAATCCCTGCCCCCGGTGGATAAAATTGTCGGCCCCGGGGGGGCTTACGTGGCCGAGGCGAAGCGCCAGGTGTTCGGTCCCGTGGGCATCGACATGATTGCTGGCCCCTCGGAGATCCTCGTGCTCGCTGATGGCGCTCAGGATCCGCATTGGTTGGCCATGGATCTCTTTTCCCAAGCCGAGCACGACGAAGCGGCGCAGGCAATTCTGGTCAGCCCCGATGCCGCGCTCCTCGATGCGGTAGAGGCGGCCATCGCTGAAGCGCTTCCGGCCCGCCCTCGGCGCGCCATCATCGAGGCGTCCCTCCGGGCCCGGGGGGCGCTCATTGAAGTGCCGAGTCTGGCCCTTGGCGTGGCCCTTATTAACCGCATTGCGCCGGAGCACCTTGAGCTGGCGGTGGAGGATCCGGAGGCCCTGTTGCCGGATATTCGCCACGCCGGTGCCATTTTCCTTGGCCGCTATACGGCAGAAGTGCTTGGGGACTACCTCGCGGGCCCGAGCCACGTGCTGCCGACCTTTGGCACGGCGCGCTTCTCCTCCCCCCTAGGGGTGGACGATTTCCAGAAGCGAAGCTCGTTGATCGGCTTTTCCCCGGAAGGGGCCGCGGTGTTGGGGCCGAGCGCTGTGCTTCTCGCCGAGGGGGAGGGGCTCGAAGCGCATGCTCGGGCGGCGGCCCTTCGGGTGGAGGGCTTTGATCACAACAAAGGGCCCTAGGCCGCTACGGCCGTTGGCCGACCAGCCCCTCCAGAGTGGCGCGGCGGCCCTGGCGGTCGATGACAAGTTCGAGGCGGTTGCCGGGCGCTAGGCTTGCGATATGCTGCGCCATCTCCCGCGCATGCCGCGCCGAGCGCCCATCCAGGGCCAGAAGCCGATCCCCGGGGCGCAAACCGGCCCGGGCCGCTGGCCCCCCGGGAAAGATGGCGGTGACCAGGAGGCCGTCTTCGGCGTTATCGGCGATGACCTCCAGCCCAAGCCACCCCCGAATGACCTGTCCCCGAGCTTCAATTTCCCTGGCTACATCGATGGCGAGGCGCGCGGGCAGCGCAAATCCGATGCCCTCAAAGCTTCCCGAACGGCTGAAAATCAGGGTGTTAATGCCAACTAAGGCGCCGTGGCTGTCGATGAGCGCGCCGCCCGAGTTTCCCGGGTTAATGGCGGCGTCGGTCTGAATGAAGTCCGCATAGGGGCTGGTGCCTAGGGTTTGGCGTCCGAGCGCGCTCACGATCCCCTGGGAGACGGTTTGCCCTAGGCCGAAGGGGTTACCGATGGCCAGCACCGTATCGCCCACTCGCAGTGGGGTGCGACGAAGCCGCGCAGGGCTCAGGGGCGCGTCGGGCGTCACCTGGAGCACAGCGAGGTCCGTACTCGGGTCCGTGCCCAGGACCCGGCCCGGGTATTCCGTGCCCTCGGCGGTCACCACGATGATGTCGTCGGCATCGGCGATGACGTGGTTATTGGTCAGGATGAGGCCTCGGGCCTCGAGGATCACCCCGGAGCCCAGGGCGCCTTCCATGCGCTCTCGGCGTCCTGGGAGCTGGCGGCACAGCGCCTCAAAGCGCGGTAGGGCGCAAAGCGGATGGGGCTCGGGAGATAAGCGCTTGCGCGTGTAGATGTTCACCACGGAGGGCGCGGCCTCTGCAACGGCAGTGGCATAGCCGTCCGTTTCCTGGGCGCGCTGGGTCGGCAGCAGAAAGCCTAGAGCCAGGCCCAGGGCGATCCCCGCAAGCACGGGAGCGAGGCGTCCCCAGGGTTGGCTGCGCAGGTTGAACATGAGCTGCCGGTCTCCTTGTTGTGTTGCTCCGCATCAAGCAGCGCTTTAGAGTCGCGGCCCGTATTGAAGCATCCCTCCAGGAAAAAAGGGCGAGAAAAGGAGACTCGGTGAAACCCAGCGAGCGCTATGACCTCGCCCTGGCGGAGGGGCGGATTACGGACGACCGGGCGCAGCGGGAAGCGCTCGGCAAGTTAGACGCGCTGGCCGGGGCGCTGGCGGCCGCTCCGGCGTCCTCGGGCTTTTGGCGACGCCTTCGCCGAGGCCACCGCCCCGCAGCGCCGCTGCGGGGGCTCTACCTTTGGGGGGGGGTTGGTCGAGGTAAGACCTTCCTCATGGATCTGTTTTTTGAGGCCTTGCCCGAAGGGGTCGGCCAGCGCATGCATTTCTATCGGTTCATGCGTGGGGTCCACGAGGCGCTTCGGGCGCACGCAGGCAAGGCGAACCCCCTGGCCCATGTCGCGCAGCAGTGGGCTGAGCGCACGCGCGTGATTTGCTTTGATGAGTTTTTTGTCTCCGACATCACCGATGCCATGATTCTTGGTGAGCTCTTCGACGCGCTCTTTGCCCGCGGCGTGACCCTGGTGACCACCTCCAACGTGCCCCCCTCTGGCCTGTATAAGGATGGGCTTCAGCGCCGTCGCTTCCTCCCGGCCATTGCGCTGCTGGAGACCCACACGGAGGTGTTCGAACTGCAAAGCGCCGCGGACTATCGCTTGCGGGCGCTGAGTCAGGCCGCGCTCTACCACACGCCCCTTGGGCCCGCCGCGGAGGGCGCGTTGGAGCGGGCCTATGAAGCCCTTACCGGAGGCGCCGGGCCTGCCCTAGGGCAGCTGGAGGTGGAGGGCCGAACCCTCCCCATCCGCGGCATGCATGACGACGTGGTGTGGTTCGCCTTCTCTACGCTGTGCGAGGGGCCCCGGAGTCAGAATGATTACATCGCCTTAGCTCATGAATTCGCTACCGTTCTGCTCAGTGATGTGCCTTGCTTCACGGAACGGCAGGAAGATGCGGCCCGGCGGTTCATCAGCTTGGTCGATGAATTCTACGACCGAGGGGTGAAGTTGGTGTGCAGCGCCGCGGCGCCGATTATCGACCTCTACGGCGGTACGCGGCTCCGCTTTGAGTTCGAGCGGACCGCGTCCCGGCTCCTGGAGATGCAGTCCCATGAGTACCTCGCTCGGGAGCGGCGCAGTTAGGCGAAAATAGGCTCGCCCCCCGCTTGTCACCCGGGAGTCGAATAGCTAATATGCGCGGCCTTATTTTTCCGGCGCCGTTGGGGCGCCGTCGACGGACTGCATAATCCATGAAGACGGAAAGCACTAAGCCGGCCGACGTGCGGCGCGATTGGGTTCTCATCGACGCTGCGGGTAAAACCCTCGGACGTTTGGCCACGGAAGTGGCACGCCGCCTGCGCGGTAAGCACAAGCCTGAGTTCACCCCCCATGTGGATACGGGTGACTACATCGTTGTGGTGAACGCCGAGAAAGTGGCGGTTACGGGCAACAAGGCCGATCAAAAAACCTACTGGCGTCACACCGGCTATCCCGGTGGGATCCGCGGGGTGGTGTTCAAGGACATGATCGCTACCCATCCGGAACGCGTCATCGAGTCTGCGGTGAAGGGCATGCTGCCCCGCAACGCCCTCGGTCGGGCGGTCTACAAGAAGCTCAAGGTCTACGCAGGCCCGGAGCACCCCCATGCGGCCCAGCAGCCGCAACCCTTAGAACTCTGAGGTCAGAATCATGAGCACCGCATCTAGCGCAGCCCGGGGTGGGGCAACGAATTACGGCACGGGGCGCCGCAAGACGGCCGCTGCCCGGGTGTTTCTGCGTCCCGGGCAAGGCCGAGTCCTGGTCAACAACAAGCCGCTCGACGAATTCTTTGGCCGTCAGACCTCTCGCATGGTGGTGATGCAGCCGCTTCAGCTGACGGAAATGACCGACCGGTTGGACGTGTTTGTTACCGTCCGCGGGGGCGGTCCCTCCGGTCAGGCCGGCGCAATTCGCCACGGCATCAGCCGGGCCCTGATCGAATACGATGAGACCCTCCGTTCGCCCCTGCGGCAGGCGGGCTTTGTCACCCGGGATTCACGGGCCGTGGAGCGGAAGAAGGTCGGTCTCCGCAAGGCGCGTAAGCGTCCGCAGTACTCGAAGCGCTAAGACGGCAAAGGCTTGGCCGCTGCGGCGGCCCCTGCGCCCGATCGGTTAGCCGCTCGGGCGTTTTTGTGTCGGTTAGGGTGGGCTCGGAGAAAACTCGGGCTTTCCTGCAGAAGATGGAAATTGGCTGCCCCAGGCTGGGGATGGCTGTGATAGAATCCGCACCGGCTGGCGCGGGCAAACGCTCGAGACGGAACCGGCCGAAGACTCTGCCGATTTCATCCCGGCACACCTGACCAAATTGACCAGGGAGACTCTTCGTGAGCAATGGCGAAGTGAACCTTGCCCGGCGTCGCTTTTTGATCGGCGCGACCTCCGTGGTAGGCGGCGCAGGCGTTGTTGGCGCCGCCGTGCCTTTCCTCGCATCTTGGCAGCCTAGCGCGAAGGCCAAAGCCCTTGGGGCCCCGGTTCGTGCGGATGTCAGCAAGCTTCGGCCCGGAGAAATCCTCGGCCCCCTCCCGGAATGGCGCGGCAAGCCCATTTTTGTGGTGAAGCGCACGGACGAGATGCTGAATCAGCTTGAGGCCTTGGAGCCGATGCTAGCCGACCCGGGTAGCGCGCGGCCGAGCCAGCAGCCTGGCTACGCAGCGAACCGTTGGCGGGCGCGGGAAGAGCGCAAGGATCTCTCCGTGCTCGTCGGCATCTGCACCCACCTTGGCTGCTCTCCGAAATACTATCCGGAAGTGGGCCCCCAGGCCTTCGACGGCAACTGGCAGGGCGGCTACTTTTGCCCCTGCCATGGCTCTAAATTCGACCTTTCTGGTCGTGTGTACGCGGGCGTACCGGCACCTTCTAACCTGGAGGTGCCGCCTTATACCTTTGAATCCGATGCGATCATCCTGATCGGTGAAGACGAGGAGTCCGCGTAATGAGTGATGCGAAATCGTCGGAAAAGCCGGGCGCCTTGGTGGCCGGTGTCACGCAGGTGGTGAACTGGATCGACGAGCGCATGCCGCTGGTCGAGACCTATGAGTACCACATGTCCCGTTACTGGGCGCCGAAAAACTTCAACATATGGTACCTCTTCGGCGTGCTGTCCATGGTGGTGCTGGTTAACCAGCTCCTGACTGGCATTTGGCTCACCATGAGCTATGTGCCATCAGGCGATAAGGCTTTCGCCTCCGTGGAATACATCATGCGGGACGTGGAGTTTGGCTGGCTGCTTCGCTACCTCCATTCCAGCGGCGCCTCGGCCTTCTTCATCGTCGTCTACCTCCATATGTTCCGGGGCATGATGTACGGCTCCTATCGCAAGCCCCGGGAGCTCATCTGGCTCTTCGGTATGGCTATCTTCCTTGTGCTCATGGCCGAGGGCTTCATGGGCTACCTCCTGCCCTGGGGTAACATGTCCTACTGGGGGGCCCAGGTGATTGTGTCGCTCGTGGGGGCGATCCCCGTGGTCGGTGCCGATCTCATGGAGTGGGTCCGCGGCGACTTCCTCATGAGTGAGATCACGCTCAATCGGTTCTTTGCGCTGCATGTGGTGGCGCTGCCCATCATGCTCATCATGCTGGTGTTCCTCCACATCGTGGCGCTCCACCATGTTGGATCGAACAATCCCGATGGGATTGACGTGAAAAAGTTTAAGGACGAGAACGGGAAGCCGCTCGATAGCATCGCGTTCCACCCCTACTACACGATTGGCCACGATCTTCCTGCCATCGTCTTGTTCCTCATGGTCTTCTGTTCTGTGGTGTTCTTCGCGCCGGAGATGGGGGGTTACTTCCTCGAGCCGCCGAACTTTGAGCAAGCGAATCCCCTGAAGACGCCGGATCACATTGCGCCGGTGTGGTACTACACCCCCTTCTACGCCATGCTGCGCGCGGCGACCTATCCGCTCTTCGGCATGGACGCGAAGTTCTGGGGCTTTGTGGTGATGGTTGGCGCCATTGCGGTGCCTGCGGTGCTGCCCTGGCTTGATCGCAGCCCTGTGAAATCCATGCGCTACAAAGGCGCGATCTCCAAGGGCATGCTGGCGCTCTTTATTGTCTCCTTCTTCTTGCTCGGCTGGCTCGGCACGCAAGCGGCTAGCCCGCTTTACACGCTCCTTGCTCAGGTGGGTACGGCAGGCTATTTCGCCTACTTCGTCCTGATGCCTTGGTACACCCGTGTAGAAAAAACGAAGCCCGTTCCTGAGAGGGTGCCTGCGTAATGAAGCGATTCTTGATGATCTTGGGCTTCTGCGCCCTGATGACGCCGGCCGCCTTCGCGTCCGATAGTGGTGTGCACCTCGAGCCGATGACGCCGGATCACCGCGATCTGCCCTCGCTCCAGCACGGGGCCAAGCTGTTCATGAACTACTGCTTGGGCTGCCATTCCCTGGAGCATCAGCGCCATGTGCGCACGGCCGAAGATCTTGGGATTCCCACGGATCTATACCAGGCGAGCCTCCTGCCGGCGGGCTCGGATATGGGCTCGCACATCACCAATGCCATGCCTGGGGAAGGGGCGAAGAACTGGTTTGGGGCTCAGCCGCCGGATTTGTCCATGGTGACCCGGGTGCGGGGTACCGATTGGGTCTATAGCTATCTTAAGGGCTTCTATCTCGATCCGAGCCGCCCCCTGGGCGTGAACAACGATGTGCTGCCGAATGCGGGCATGCCCCACGCGCTGATTGAGCTTCAAGGCGTACCGCGTAAGGTCTGCAGGCAAGCCGCTGAGGGATCTCGGGATGGTCTGACGGGTCAGCCCATGACCTCGGAACAGTGCGGCTTCATCGAAGTCGAGCCCGGCACTGGACTCCTGAGTGCAGAAGAGTACGACGCCGCGGTGTATGACCTAGTGAACTTCCTCGACTACACCGGCGAGCCCTATCGCCTTGATCGGCAGCGGATTGGCGTCTACGTCATTCTGTTCCTGTTCGTGCTCTATATCTTTGCCTGGCTCCTCGGCCGGGAATACCAGAAAGAAGTGCACTAAGACCGTACAAGACGCTGCGCCCTCTAAGGGCGCAGCTTTTTTTTTCGCGGCTTCGCGCTCCGAATAACAATAACGCACGGGGACTCCGCCATGGGTGTCGTTGCAAAGCGCTCCTCTATGACCTTCTTTTCTGATGGCACGGATCATTACAGCCATCGGGTCCGCATGGTGTTGGCGGAGAAGGGTGTCACCGTCGATACCGTTGAGGTGGACAGCAACAACAAGCCCGAAGAGCTCCTCGAGCTGAATCCCTATGGTGCCGTGCCCACCTTGCTTGATCGTGAGCTCGTGCTTTATGAGTCCATGGTGATCATGGAGTACCTCGACGAGCGCTTCCCCCATCCGCCTTTGCTGCCCGTCTATCCTGTGGCGCGGGCCCTCTCTCGCCTGTGGATGCATCGTATTCAGCGCGACTGGTGCACTCACCTCGACCTCCTCATGGTCGGCAAGGGACGGGAAACGGTGCTGACCAAAGCGCGGAAATCCCTTCGGGAAAGCCTTATGGCCGTGTCGCCGATCTTTGCGGAAAAGCCTTTCTTCATGAGCGACGAGTTCACCCTCGCCGATTGCTGCGTAGCGCCCATCCTGTGGCGGCTCCCGAAGGTGGGTATCGTCCTTCCGGAGAAACAGTGCCGGCCCCTGCTGAAATATGCGGAGCGGCTTTTTGAGCGCGATGGCTTCCAAGCGAGTCTTTCGGAAGTCGAACGGGAAATGCGCGACTAAGTTTCGCCCATGGCCATGCGTCCCCAGCGGCCCTATCTCCTTCGGGCCTTTTACGACTGGATTGTCGATTCCGATTGCACCCCGCACATCCTCGTTGATGCGGGGCGCCCGGGGGTGCGGGTGCCCAGTCACGCGATTGTCGACGGTAAGGTCACCCTGAACATTTCTCCTCGGGCGGTGCGGGACCTTTTAATGGACGAGGCCGGCGTGTCCTTTCAGGGCCGCTTTGGGGGGAGCCCCTTCTCGGTCTACGTGCCCCTTGGCGCGCTGCTCGCAGTTTATGCCCGAGAAACAGGCGCCGGAACCGTGCTGGGCCCGGAGCCCGAGGACGTTGTTGCCGGAGCGGTCGAGGAGGCCGGGGAGCGCTCGGAGGGCGAGGCGCCGGGACCGGACGATGAGCCCCCGCCCACCGGGAGCGGGGGAAAACCCTCCCTACGCGTGGTGAAGTGAGGGTTTAGTCGGCGTACTCAAAGATCCGCACGACCCGCTCGACCCCGCCCACGGCCCGGGCTGCGGCCGTTGCGGCTTCGGCTTCCGTCCGCGTAATGGTGCCGAGCAAGTAGACCGTCCCATTCTCCGTAACCACCTTGATCTCCAAGCCCCGCACGGCCTCGTTGGCGAGGAGCCGGGCCTTAACCTTGCTCGTCACCACGGCATCGGCGGACCGGGCCAGCAAGGCCGTGGGGCCACTGATCGTGAGCTCGTTATAGACCGTTTTCACTTCTGGAATGCCGCTAAGCACTTCGCTTGCCAGGGCTTTGCTGGCCTCATCGCGAACTTGCCCCGTGAGCAGCACCACGCCCCGAAAGCTGGTGACGCCGAGGTGCCCATCTTTTAGCCCTTCGCCCGCGCGGCGTAGGCGCACCAATCCGGTGGTTTCGATGCGCGTGTCATCGATGATGTTGCCGAGGGCTTCAAGCGCCGGCGGGGTGCTTTTTTCCTGTGCGGCCTGTTCGCTCTGGGAGCCGGAGCTGGCGCAGCCCGTAAGGAGCGCGAGGGTAACGGCGAGGGCCAGGGAGGACGACGCTTTCATGAGGGGGACTCCCAAACAAGGAAGCCCTAGTTTACCGCGTAAAAGGCGTCTCGTATCCAGCGAAGGGTGGCCTGCGCTACGGTTTGGCCCTCAAGCGCGACCACATCAAAGCGGCAGGCCGGTGGGTTTTGTCCGGTTTCCCTGCTCCAGGTGGCCAGATAGCACCCGGCGCAACGGCTCAGCCGCTTCTGTTTCCGGGCATCCACCGTCGCGCTTGCGGACCCGCCGAGGGGACGGCTTCGATAGCGCACCTCCACAAACACCCAAAGTCCGCCCTGCGGCGCATCGAGAATGAGATCCCATTCCCCATAACGGCAGTGCCAGTTGCGATGGCGTGTGCGGTACCCCTGGCTATGAAGATAAGCCTCGGCGCGGCGCTCGGCGGCTTGGGCAAGGGGGTGGGTGAGCCTCACGGCGCAGGTAAGCGGGGTGCGGTCTCGCTCTGGCCTGCTGCGGTAAGCGGCGCCAGTGGCGCGAGCTCAGCCAAGGGCGAAAACCGTCCTTTCCTAAGCTGGGCAAAGGACAGGTGCCGGCTAAAACGCCGGGGCTGCTCGGTGTTGGCGATTTGCCCCGTGAGCCCTGGGAAGGGCAAGGCCCCGGCGGCCCCGCGTTGCCAGTGGATGAGAAACCACGCGTCCGCACCCAGGGCATGAAGCGGGCCAAGGGGGGGGCGGCTCTCCGGTACGGGTTTGGCGCCTTGGTCCGGGTGCGCGGGCCCCGGCAGGCGGTGAAGGCGCCATGGCGGCAGGGCAAAGGTGACGGCTTCCAGGTCCTTCAGGGCGGTGGGGCTGGGCTCGGGCGCCAGAACCTGCGATGAGGCCCAGACCGGGAGGTCGCCAGCAAAGTAATAGGCCAGGGCGGACTTCAGGGTTTGGCCCGGTAGGGGGTCGGCGATGAGCAGGACACCGTCGATGTCCTGGCGTCGGCGAGGCTCGGTTTCCAGGGGTACGCGAAGCAGGCGACGGAGCGCCCGGCTTCGGTTTTCGCCCTCTTCCACCAGCAAGGCCGCGGCTACCGCCGCGCCAAGATCGGCCGTTGCACTGAAGCCTTGTCGCTCGGCGATCTCGCCGCCGAGCCGTTCGAAACGGGTTTCTGCGGCGCTCGCTAAGCGCTGGGCCCAGGGGGCTTGGTCGTGGAGGATAAGGAGGCGACGATGCCCCTGGAGCCAGCTTTGTTCCGCTAATTGCTCGCCCTCCTCCTCGGGTTCGAGGGCATAGCTCCAGACCGCTGCGGGGGTCGCTGCCGGCAGTCGATTTAGGGCCAAAATGGGGGGTGTCGTGGTCTCTTGCCCTTGGGCGAGACCGTTCAGCGTGGCGACCTCGTCGCGGGTTAGGGGCCCGATGATGTGGTCTGGCTGAAAGGCGAGCGCTTGGGCAAGGACCGTAGCCAGGGGCGCCCCCGCGGAATCAAAAAACCGGAGCTGTGCCCCCGGTTCTCCGGCTTGCAGGTTTTCGAATTGCGCGCTTAAGAGCCCATCGCGTAGCGCTTCCCCGGCGCTTTGGAGCGGACCCGAAAAGGGCAACAGCACGGCCACGCGCAGGGGAACCGGCGCTGGGCGCGTTTCCCGTTGCAGCGAGGAAGGGAGGGGGAAGGCAGGCCACTTGGCTTGCCAAGACGCGAGCTGGTCACTGAGGGCGTAGGGTCGGCGAGCGCTACTTTGGATTTGGTGGCTTAGGGCGGCGTAGGCGCGCAGGGCATCCGACGCGTCTTCGAGGCTGGCGCCGCTTAGGGGGCCTCGGATAAGCGAGGGGAAGGCCAAATCGACAATGGCCTGAGTTTCCTGGGCCGTGGGCGCCGGCAGGAGGTCTAGGAGTATCCCGGCGCTGGCTCGGCCCTGGCCGGCGGCAAGGGCCTCGGCGCTGCGGAGGGCTCGCCAGCGCAGGCGCAGGGCGAAGGGGAGGTTGGTTTCCGTCGTGCCGCTTTGGAGGAGGCGCCCAAGCAGATCGGCGAGCCGGCTGTCATCTCCTGCGGCCAGGGCCGCTTCGGCCTGGGCTAAGGCCCCGGTAAGCTCCGGTAGGGCGAGGCTGCGCCCTGCGGGGCGGTCCTCGGTGGCACGGGCTGGCGCTTGGCCCTTGGGGCCGGGGGGCGGCGGGTTAGGCGTGCTGCAGGCGCCGAGTAGGGTAGCCAGCAGCAGCGCGGCAAGCGCCCAACGCCCGGAAGAGCGGCTTCGGTACACTGAGAGCGGCACTGAGCGCATCGCTTGGGCCCTGACGGGAGCAAAAAGGACATGGCGGCAGGCACACTTTTCGTGGTCGCAACGCCCATTGGCAATCTGGGGGATCTTACGGCACGAGCGGAAAGCGTGTTGCGCGCCGTCTCCCTCATTGCCGTGGAGGATAGCAGACGCACGGCGCCCTTGTTGTCCTCCCTCGGCGTTCGTACACCGCTGCTCCCCTATCACGAACACAACGCCGAGGCGCGTACGCCTCAACTGCTTGAGCGCTTGCTGGCGGGGGAGGACGTCGCGCTTGTGAGTGATGCCGGGACGCCCCTGATTGCCGATCCGGGCTACCGGCTGGTTCGCGAGGCCCGGGAGGCGGGCGTCCTGGTGACCCCCGTGCCGGGCCCGTCGGCGGTCATGGCCGCCCTGTCCGTAGCGGGGTTGGCGACGGATGTGTTCACCTTCCATGGCTTTTTGCCGCCCAAGGCCATGGCCCGGCGGCGGGCCTTGGAGGCACTGGCGAAGGCCGAGGGCACCTTGGTCTTCTTTGAGGCGCCCCATCGGATTGAGGCCGCCCTAGAGGATGCGGTTTCCGCTTTTGGGTCGAGTCGGGAGGCCTACCTGGGTCGAGAGCTGACCAAGCGCTTTGAATCCCATTACCGGGGGACCCTGGGCACCCTTCTGGATGCCGTCAGAACGGAGGCGCTGCCGGCTCGAGGGGAGTTTGTTTGGGTGGTGGCTGGTGCGCCGGCGGCTGCCGGGGCTGACCTTGCCCTCGGCGAAGATCAGGTGCTGCGCGAACTGCTTAAGGCGTTACCGCCTGCGCGAGCGGCGCGGGTGGCCGCCGCGCTCCTTGGGAAAGGAAAGCGGCAGCTTTATGAGCGTGCCTTGGTGCTGGGTGGGGAAACACCTTCACCTTGAGTTATGTGGGCCGGGCGACCACACTGCGGACGCGGAGGAGCTGGCTAGGCAGTCGCTCGCGCAAGCGGGAGGAAAGTCCGGGCTCCATAGGACAGGGTGCCAGGTAACGCCTGGGGGGCGCGAGCCCACGGAAAGTGCCACAGAAAATATACCGCCAACCCGCTTCGGCGGCGGTAAGGGTGAAATGGTGCGGTAAGAGCGCA
>JADHNU010000063.1 GCA_016779325.1 Pseudomonadales bacterium | reverse complement strand
GGAACGTCGGCGCCTTGTCTAGATGGCTCTGATAGACCGGATCTTTGATTTCGCCCCCCTCACGCAGGTTGTGAAGGTAGGCGCAAGGCTCTAGGGCAATAGCTTCCTCCCGCACCGTTTCGTTGTAGTCCTCAATGAGCGCGGCGTAGCTCCAAGCCTGGTAGGAGGGGTGGCTGACCTCCCGCTCGCTTCCGCCAAGGTAGGTTTTTACGATGCCATCTTTGGCGGTCTTTTTGACTTCGCTCCACTGCTTCAGCTCGATGATGACTGCCGTGTCCTGATGGTCCGGGTTCTTCCCCGTCAGGATGAAATCGATCCGCTTACTCGAGAGGGGCAAAACATACTCAATGGAAACTCCCGCATCAGCGGGGATCGTTTCTTCCACCAGAATGTTGAACATGTACTGAAGCGAGTTTTTCCAGGAGAGCACCTCGTTCGGCGCCGGAGCTTTAAACAGCTTGCGCCGAAACTCCGAAAGAATGATGCCCTCGATGCGGTTCTGCTTGACGTTTTCGAGAAACTCGAGCTTGTCCCCGCTATAAACCAGCATCCTAATATTCCGTGTGCTTCTTAGCGCTGCCTCGAACCTTGTCCGCCGGGTAACGGCCTTCGTTGAGGTCAAGCTTCCGGTTCGCGACTTCCAGCAAATCCAAGTCTAGCGCATCAGCCAGCATCACGAGGTAGAGAAACACGTCTGCGATTTCCATGGCGGCAGCGTCGCGCTGCGCAGGCTTGAGCGCCTTCGAATCGGTTTCCGTTAGCCACTGAAATACCTCTAGCAGCTCCCCAGCCTCGCCACCAAGCGCCATGGCAAGATTCTTTGGCGAGTGAAACTGAGCCCAATCGCGTGCTGCCACGAAGCAGCGCAGCTTTTCCCTCAACGCTTCCAGATCACCCATAAATTC
This sequence comes from Pseudomonadales bacterium, assembly GCA_016779325.1. Taxonomy (GTDB): domain Bacteria; phylum Pseudomonadota; class Gammaproteobacteria; order Pseudomonadales; family Azotimanducaceae; genus Salivita. The sequence continues at coordinate 8,897 of JADHNU010000063.1, read as the reverse complement.
TTCGCCTCCCATCTTGCCTAGGCCCGGGCCCAGCGCGGCATCAGTTTGTTAGGTACAAAAAGCCGCGGATCAAGCGTGCCGTTAGGAAAAATCGGCACTACCCGGAACGCCCCAAGGGCGTCCTCTAAATTGATCCAGACCCACCCATCGTACTTCCCATACTGGGTGAAACACCAAAGGTTATGGCGGGAAAGCAGCGCCTGTGCAGAGCCGCCTTGCGCCATATGCTTTGAGCCCCAGTTTTCACCCCCAAGAGGCGTTCCAAAGGGCGGAAGGATGAGGTCCGTGTAGCAAGGATGCGCCGGCACTACCTCCACGTAGGTGTATAGGTGATTTGGTTTAAGAAACTGGAGGAACTCCTCCAAAACGACCTTATCGCTCAGGTTGAATCCATATCCTGGGACGCGAGTGCGGCGTCTAAACCACGCGATCTGCTGGCTCAAGGCTGAATAGCCCGCCGACCGCATTTGCCAAAGCGTAGAAGCCTGCGTAACAGCCGCTAGGAAGCGGTGAAAGCGCTGATCTTCATGGCTAAAACGGTAACAAGGCGGTTGCCAATCGTCGAATTCAATCGGGTCGACCAGGTTGATGTAATCCGGCGTAACCTCGACGCGGAAACTAAGGTAGCGATAGAAAATATCGTAGTTGAAGCACTGCCTCCCCTTCCTCAGCGGGACCGCAGGCCTAACCAAGTTAGTGGGGGTGCTGAGGTGATGGCGAAGATAAGTACAGGTCACGGGGTGGCCTCCTCTTTAGTGCTTCGCGGAACTCCGCAGGCGCACAAGCTGGATATCAAATGCCTTCCTTCAACTGTGGTGCATTTAATGCGGCCCTTCAATTGCCAAACAGCCCGTTCGTCACCCCCTAGCTCTACTGAATTGTCACCAAATCCCACTGCGCCGGCGCCCAGAACCGCAAGGGCGCAAGGCTGGTCCCTAGGCCCGCACTCACCCAAAGCACCAGGTTTCCATCCCGATACGCGCCGCAAGTGGCTGCCCGAGGAGCGTTAGACGGCACCCAGAGGGGCCCAAGGCCTGGCATGCGCAGCTGCCCGCAATGGGTATGCCCAGCCAGAACCAGACCCTCGAGGTTCAGGGCGAAGGCTGCGAAGGGGTCGTGAGTGAGGGTCAGCTGTCCCCTACCCTCGCAATCCTCGGGAAAGGGCGTCTCCCGGTGATATCCGGTAAAGGCATCTCCAATCCCCCGAACGCACAGAGAACGGCCAGAGGCCTCTAGGCGCGCCACGTCATTTTCCAGCACGGTAATGCCTCGCTGCCTAAGCGCATGGGCCCAGGCCCCGCGATCGTCCCAGCTTTCGTAATTTCCGAGCACGGCCACCACCGGCGCGGACCTTAGGGCGGCCAGGACGCCTGCCACGGCGCTGCGATGGGCGCTCCGATCCTGGAGATCATCGGGGTGAGCGGTGTAGTCCCCCAGCAACGCAATCAGGTCAGGTTTTGTGGCGTTCACCGTCTCGATAAGCTGCGCCATGCGCGCAAGGGCTTCCAGGCCCTCCGGAAGATGGAAATCGCTCAGCACAGCAATTCGCAGCCCCGCGAGGGCAGGATCATCCACGACGAGGGCCACGTCGTTCCGCTCGGGGGTCAGATCCGCCTGAATTCTGAGGCCAAGACCTCCAAGCAGCAGTACCGCCAGAAGCGCCCAGCGAAGCCTGGGCACTAAGCAACCTTTCTGGCAGCTGCAGCCCTGGCTAGATCATAGGTTGCCTGAAGATTCATCCACAGTTTGGGCGAAGTCCCAAGCACGTCCGCGAGATCTAGGGCAGCCTCCGCGGTAATCCCCCGCTTTCCCCGGATTAATTCATTGAGACGCGCTTTGGTCCATCCAATTTTCCGGGCAAACGCGGCCTGGGTCATACCCTGGGGCTCAAGAAACTCCTCAAGCAACATTTCACCGGGGTGGAATGGATTTTTGGGTTGCCTGTCCACAGCTGTCACCTATTAGTGATAGTCCAAAATTTGTACGTCATGTGCCTGCCCACCTACCCAACGGAAAACCAAGCGCCACTGGTCGTTTATCCGAATAGAGTGAAATCCCTTCAGCTTACCTTTAAGGGCCTCCAGCCGATTCCCAGGAGGAACTCTCAGATCCTCTAATTCCGCTGCATCATGCAAGTAAAGTAGCTTGCGCCTAGCGACCCTACGCAGCTCTCCCGGGAAGGATCTTGCTGATTTGCTCTCTTCATCGAAAAAGAGACTTTCAGCAACGATGTTCTTGAAAGACACAATCATGTTTTGACGTTATCAGAACGCGATAACTTTGACCAGCGCTGCGAGCAATGCCTAGGCGCGGGCAAGGCTCACGGGGCCGTGGCCTCCCAGGCGCCCTTCAGGAAGCGGGCATGCTCGCACCCTTCCGCGTGGGCCGGGCAGTTCGAGGCCGTCAGGCATGCCTTCGCGTCGATCAGCGCGCCTTCCACCCACCGGTCGCCCCCTTCGTAGGGAATGACGGCGACGGCGAAGCGCATCCATCCTTGCGTGGGGTCCGACTCATCCAGCATGCCCGGCTCTGCCACGTGCTGCCCATCGACGTAGACGAAATAGCCCGTATCGCTCACCGCATAGCCGCGGCGCCGAAGCACCCACTGATACATGTCCATCTGCCGGCGATAGCCCGCCTTGTAGTCGGGCTTCTTCGGATCCTCCACCGGCGCGATGAAGCTTTCATCGAGAGGCCTGAAGGTCGGTCCCATTTGCGCCGTGCTTTTGTAATCGACGATGTGGAGCTCACCGGTTGCGGGGTTCTCCCAAACGTCGTCCACCCCGCCCCCGAAAAGCAGGTTCGTGGCTTCGTGCAGCGTATTGAAGTGGGCATCATCCTTGCCGAAGTTCAGGGAGTCCTGCCAGGCCTCGAGGTTCGGATGGGCAAAGGGACGCAATTGCCCCAGGCCGGCGCGAACCATGAGCGGATGGGGCCCCCGACCTCGGTAGCCATCGAAATCCTTCTTCAGCAATACGTCCGTGTTCGTATTCAGCAGAAAGGCAGGAATGCTCGGGAACTTCACGCCCCGGGCTCGATCGAGCCAGAAACAGGCCGGACACTTCAGGAAGGCTTCAAGACGGCTCCGGGAGAGCTCGTAGGGCTCGGGGTGCTCTGGCGTATAGGTGCCGCGGTGTCGTGCCATGGGTCCTCCCCCTTTCGCCTCAGCCCTTCGGCGCCTGGGCCTTGGGCAAATACCCCATGCCCTGAAGGACGTCGAAGACGAAGCGATAGCCGGGGCCGTCGCCCTGTTCAAGCACGGCCGTGATGGCCCCTAAGCCATCCTCAACCCCCGCCGGGCCCGCCGTATCCCGAGCCAGCACAAAGGCTTCCAGCACATCGGCCCCGGTCACCTCATAGCCCCAGCCAAGGCAGATGCCGCGCAGGGCAGCGAGGGCGACGGCGAAGGCGAAGGTCGGCGCTTCCGTCTGGAAATCCCGGGCCGCTCGGCTGAGGGTGCCGGGCGCGCAGGGCCCTTGCCACGCTAAGGCTTCCGCAAGATCCAGAAACTTGAGCTGTTTCGCTGTCGCAAACCACTTCCCTTCCTCCCCGGGCGTACTGGCAATCAGATCCTGAAGCAGCCGCTCCGGCGCCAACATGGAATAGCGCTTCGCCAGCGCCCGATAGCGCGCAAGGTAAGTGGTCCCGCTTGCAGCGCGGAGCCCGTAGCGCTGATAGGCCTCCTCATAAAGCCCAGAGGACAGCAGGATTGCTTCGCAACATTGATTAATCGCGCCTTCGTAATACCCAAAGCCCCGGGCCGCCTCGGCAAACTTGAGGGCCTCGGCCTTCTTGCCCTGGGCCAGAAGGGCCTGCACCCCAACCTCTTGATAGGGCCAGAGGGTCGCTCGAGGTGACGCCAGCAGGGCGAACAGCTCGTCATAGCGTTCCGTAACCAATAGGCAAGACAAGGCGAGGCTGGCCCCGGGAAAGTAGTCCCACTCCTCGCCACCGCGCCAGCACGCCTGCAGCGGGGGAAGCAGTTCCTCCAACCAAAGATTCGCCCGTTCCGGGGTTTGGCAAAGCTCACCCCAGCGTTCCCCCACCGGCGCAAGATACTCCACGCCGTCCTCTTCGATCGCCGCCCACAAGCGCGCCAGCCACTCATCCCGCGTCTTCGGCGGTGCCGGCGCCTTCACCACCAGCGCGATAAGCGGGTCCAACGCCTTGCGCACCGCCGCCCCCAAGGCGCCGCTCGAGCTATCGACATGCTCCAGCGCGGGCCACAGCCGCTCCATAAGGCGCACAGCGCCCTCGCCCGCCAGCACGGGATCGGCCTTGCTCACCTTCTTGATTTCCGCCACCGCTTCGCGCAGGCGCTTAGTCGCCAGGCTCGAAGCCCGCCAGCTAAAGCCGCCACGGCGAAAGCGGGCGGTAAAGGTCCATTTATGGGCCTTCGGCTTTGTCATCGGTCCCTCTCCTGCTACCGGTTGTCGCGCCGGCCATCGCCTTACCGGCCCTCTTCTTAGCGCGCAAGGCGCCCCTCAGGCAAACTCATCGTGAACCCGCAGCACGCGCTTAAGGTGGAATCAAGCGGTGAGCTTCTTCGGCATCGGCAAAAAGAACGATCAGGGCAAGCAGGTTCGGGTGGAACACCGGGGCCGCTTCCTTCGCGCCAGCCGCACCGGCGGCCTCTCGCTTCGCGCCCAGGCCAAGGCCGCGGGGCTCTCCTTAACGGCCAATAGTCGCCACGGCTTTCGCGTCTCCCACACCGTTGGGAAGAACACCCAGGTGGCACTGCAGAACGGCCGCTTTGTGCTTCGGGGCCGCTACGGCAAGGGGCCCACAAAGCTGAATCTGTCGAAAAGCGGGGTGACCGTATCCACCCGCAACGCCCTCGGCACCCTTAACTGGATCAAGCCAAAGCGCTCCTCGGCCACGCTCCTTGGCGTGCAAGTGCGTGGACAAAACGCCCTTTACCTGCATGCCATCTACGGCGTGCTGGCCCTGGCCTTTGGGCTGCTGCGGGCTGCCCTCGAACTCACCCGGCTCCTCATCCTACTGGCCTGGGCCCTAGCCCAGCTGCTCTGGCATCTAACGATGCAGAGCCTCCGCGCCCTCCCCTATGGCCTAGCGGTGCTCGGGCGAAGCCTACGCAATCAGCGCCTGCGCTTTGCCGCCTGGCGCCATCGGGCCGCCAGGCCCCCGGAGCTGGCCAGCTGGGGCGAGGGGGAACTGCTGGCCGCCACCCTCCTCGTCCTGCAGGGCTGGGGCCGGGGCCAGCCCCTTGGGGACACGCGCCAGGCCCTGAACGCTGCGCTCGCAACCAATCCCGCCTCGCCCCTAGGCGGCTGCGCCGAGGCCCTTGGGCCCGTCGCCGAGGTGCTTGAGCGCTGGCGCGCCGCCACGGAAGAACGCAGCGCCACTGCGCCGGCCCTCCATCGCCTAGGGACCCTGGCCACCCTGGCCGCGGAACGGATCCCACCGTCTAGGCTGCCGGAAGCGCTCCTGGCCATCGACGATCTCCTACTCCAGGCCGGGGCGAAAACCCGCTTTCAGGAGCAGCTTCTTAGCGTATTTTGCGATTTCGCAGCCCTGCGCTTGGTGGGCCCGGAGAAGGGAGAGGGACAATGAGAAAGCCCGCCTGGGGCCAAGACTCATACTTGAGCCCAAATGGGCTACAATGTGGCTCAACTTTACAAGGAGCATGCCATGGCTGCCAATGCCGTTGTTCGAGCCCGCATTGACGAGCACACCAAGCAGGAGGCCAGCGCAGTCCTAGCGGCCATGGGCCTAACCGTGTCTGATGCGTTTCGGATCATGCTGACCCGGATCGCTCGAGAAAAAGCCCTGCCCTTTGAGCTGCTGCCCAATGCCACCACTGTCGCGGCGATGAAAGAGGCCCGAAAAGGTCGCTTGGAATCCTTTGCTAAGGTGGAGGATCTGATGGCAGATCTGAATGCGGACGATTGAGCGCACGAGCCAGTTCAAACGCGACTTCAAGCGCGAAGCCAAAGGACAACACCGGCTGAGCCCGTATGGGCTCGCTCCGCAAGGTGCCTAGCTAGCAAACAGGTTACCCCGTAGTAAAGAGCTCTCTAATAAAAGACCCAGTATTAAAGAATGCTTTAACAGCGTGCCCAAAGAACGTCGACCAGCGCCGCCACCGTCGCCTTCTCCAAGCTATGCCCCTGCCCTGGCAGCAGCGCGTGATGATCGGGCTGCAGCGCGTGCAGCAGCTTGTTCCAGGTTTCGGGCATATGGCCTGGGTCCTCGGCGCCCATCACCAGCCCAAGCCAGGCCGGCTTCGGGGCCGGCTCCGTGAGCGCTGCGGCAAAGCGCCGCCCGCCAGGGGGCCGAAAGTAGGTTCCGCCAAGGAAGGTTTTGCCCAGCACCGGGCTCAGGAGCAGAACCGGGATGGTCAGCGGCGGGCGATCGAACATCGCCAGCAGGGTCAGGTAGGCCCCATAGGAGTTCGCCATGACCGGCGCCCCTGCCAGCTCCGCCTCCCTAAGCCGCGCAGACACAATCTCGAGCTGATCCTCATGGGGCTGGCTCAGCCAGTCATGGGTGAGGCTTAGGCCCCCAAAAAGGCCATGGCGCTCCGCAAGGTAGGCGCCCAGGCCCTTCTCTAGCGAGCCACCCCGCCCCGTGAAATAGCAGATTCCAGGCGCGCCCATGGCCTAGGCCTCCCCCGTAGGCGGGCCGCGCAGCGCGACCAGCAGCGCCTTCGCTTCTTCCCCGGTGAAAAGGTATTCGAGCGTCTGGGGTGGGAAGCTTTCCCCGGCTTCTGGCGTGACCGTCAGGGTCGCCGCAAAACCGTGAAGCCCAAGGAAATACTCCACCGCGCTCTTCCCGGCCCGGCTGATGCTGAAGCCCTCGGGCCCCGCTTCCACGGAATTTAGAGCCGTTAGCGGCACCTCGATGGCCCTGCGCGCGCCGCGAAAGGCAAAGCGCTGCGTGGTCAGGGTGAGCCTGCCCTGATCCACCGCCTTCCCACCTTCAAATTCCGAGAAGGTAACGCCGGGAACATCCACCACGAGGGTCTCCCCAGGCTTTAAAAGGAGGGACGAAGGGAAGTGGTCGGCGAGTTCACCGCTGAGCAAGCGCTTCCGGAAGCTCGCGTACTCCCGGGCCACCACGGCAGCGGGGAGATCTGTTTTAAGGGGGGGCGGCGCGAAGGCCGTCGGCGCCGCGTCCGCAGGCGCCCGCCGCGGCTTAAACAGCAACCAAAGGCCCCAGAGGCCGCCCCCAAGCAGTAGGAGTTCCATGGCCCATGCTAGCCCTACGGCGCCTCATGGCGGGCGCCGCTCGTCGCGGAGGGTGACTTGCTGCCTAGCTAGGCAACGCGCGCCACCCGCTTAACGTCGATCTGATCGGCGCGCTCGAGGGCGCGGGCAAGGTCACAAGCGGTCTGGAGGCGATACCACGCCTCCGGACCGCCCCCGAAGGCCTTAGCTAGACGTATGGCCATTTCCGGAGAAATGCCCGCATGGCCGTTCACCACGTCGGAAAGCTGCTTGCGACTGACGCCAAGGATCCGAGCCCCTTCCGTAACGGACAAGCCTAGGGGCTCAAGGCAATCAAGCCGGACGGAAAGCCCTGGATGGGGCGGCCTCTTCATTGTCTTGGGATCGCCTCTAGTGGTCATCAAGGAGGATTAGAGCCCACAAGGAAACCTGCCACCTATCACCTATCAATTACCAATCAGGCCGACCTTCGGAAAAGGGGTTAAGAAGCCGTTTCCCTCGGGCATTGGGGAAGGGTGCGCACCCTCCGCCAAAAAACCGTCACGAAGTTCACGAAAGTTCACGGCTTTTTAGGAGTTTTATTCCTACAAGATAGGGTTTCCCCTAATAGGCGGCCCTGCGCCTTTCGCCGATGATAGACGTTCACTCGGCGTGAGCGATTAAGGGGCAGGCCCCATGGGCATGCGCGACGGCAACTTGGATGGTTTTCTGGGCTTAAGCCCCCTGGCCCCTTATCTGGTGGGGTCCGGGGAACAAGCACAGGCTCGCGCTCTCCGTGGCCTTCCTGATGCACAGGCCTTCCTTACCCTCCGCGCCCAGGGTGCAGGCGCCCCGGCCATGGCCAGCAGCCGTCGGGGCCAGCGCGCCTACGAAACGGTGAATCGCGCCGAAGTTGCGAAGGCCGACTCCCCCAGCGCTGCTCCCAGGGCGGCGTCAGACACCTTAGAAGCGGCTCATCGGCGCACCCTCGGCCTAGCACCAGATCAAGCACCTACCTTAGATGCCCTCCAGCAGGCCTACCGCCGCGCCTTGAAGGGGGCCCATCCGGATACGGGCGGATCGGCAGAGGCCTTCCGCGCGGTTCGCCAAGCTTTCGAGGCCCTCCGGCGGGCCTAGCCCCGGTGCCTGGCGTCTCTTACCCGCCCGGGCCATGATGGCTCGGGCCCGGCGGTAGGAGCGCACCCATGGACACCCCCGATTTTGACCAATACCCCACGGCGCGCCGCGTGGTGGGCGTCACCCTCGAAGCCCTTGGGCTCACGGCCCACTGGGATGACGGCGCCCGCACGGCGCACCACACGCTCTGGCTGCGGGAGAACGCAACGGACCGCGCTACGACGCACCCCGAAACCCGGGAGCAAGCCCTGCAGCTGGTGGACATTCCCGCCGACCTTCAGATCCTGAGCGCGAGCGCCTCTGACGCCGGCGGCCTTGTGACCCGCTTCTCCGATGGGCTTGAAGCGCTCTACCACCCCGGTTGGCTTCGGGCCTACGCCCAGGAAACGCAGGAGGCGCCCTTTGCCTTGGCCCCGCGCCGCCTCTGGGCCGGCGATAGCCTGCCTGCCCTACCCCGCTTTCCTGCAGCGGCCTTTGCCGCGGACGAAGCGGTTTTCGAAGCCTGGTGCGAAGCCCTTCACATCCTCGGCTTTGCCATTCTCGAAGGCGTCGAAACCACCCCGGGCACGGTGGCGCGCATCGCCCAGCGCC
>JADHNU010000018.1 GCA_016779325.1 Pseudomonadales bacterium | reverse complement strand
CATGCTCGATGGTGGCCGTAAAGAGCTGCTCTTCAGCGGCGTACTCAGGATCAAAGCGCGCAGCGACATCCCGGTAGTCGTCGGGGTTGCTGTCTCCTACCGGTGCGAACACGTCGAAGGCCCCGAGCTGCGGCACGCCAAAGGCGCCGAGGACGAGGTTAGACGCGAAGAGACGCCCCAGGGTCGCGTTCGGGTTGATGGATTCCGTGGCCACTTCCGTGGGCAGGCACCCTAGGACACCCGAGGGGTCCTGCTTGCAAAGCTGCTTCTGGGAGCGGGACCGGGTGGAATCCTCATCGAAGATGGAGGCCATGAGGTCGATGGTGGTGGCCTCGCTGGCTTCCCAACGGAAGGAACCGCGGAGGGAGTACTGCTCCCGGCCGTCGATGTTGTTTCCCGTGGTGATGTTGTTCGTGTAGCCCTCGCGGTCCACCACAATACCGGCCACGCGGAATGCCATGTCGTCGCCGATGGGGAGGTTGAAGTGCCCCTTCGCCCGACGGTTCTCGTAGTTCCCTGCTTGAAGCTCGGCGCTACCGGACATCTCGCCAAGGACGGGCTTAGCCGTCTTCAGGTTCACGGCACCGCCGGTGGAGTTCCGGCCGAAGAGCGTGCCCTGAGGGCCCCGGAGGATTTCCACCTGGGCCATGTCGTAGTACTCGGTTTCGAAGAGCCGAGGCGACTGCAGGTAAACATCGTTCACGTGCATGGCAACCCCGGAATCGCCGCTGCTGGCGGTCAATAGGGATCCGATGCCGCGAATCTGGAAGTTGCTGCCGCTGAAGTTGCCCTTACTGAAGGACACGTTCGGCACGCTGAACTGAAGATCGGCGAAAGCGTCGATTTGCCGCGCTTCGAGGGCGCTTGCGTCGAAGGCGGAAACGGAAATAGGCACGTCCTGGACCGATTCGGACCGCTTCTGCGCGGTCACGACCACTTCTTCGATCAGGCTGGCCCCGTAGGCCAGCGGCATGCTGGCGGCGATAGCCGCAAGCGAGCCGCCTGCCTTAAGCAGGAAACTGCGTGATTTCATGATGAACTCCCCTTTAATGTTGCCCGTAATGCATTCTCGGGTCGTGCTACTGCGACCGCGCGCCGGGGGTAGCCGGAGCCTGGTCAGCGTGGGGGCGGCAATCATGCCTGCGACTGCCTAAAGATCGGTTGAAACTGCCCCGAAACAAATCTAACAGGATTTAGCGCAAGGTAAAGCGTCTAGGGGATCGGCAGCGGACGCCGATGGGTTAGGACGGGGAGGGCGCTTCGAGCGCGTGCGAGAGCACTTTCGGTCACCGTAGTAAGCCCCACCCCCGGGGCCGTCCCCAGGTCTAAAACTACGCGCCCCCAGGGGTCGATAACCAGGCTGTGGCCGAAGGAGCGACGACCGTCCCCGTGCTCGCCCGTTTGCGCCGCCGCAATCACCCAGCACTGCTGTTCGATTGCCCGGGCCCGTAAAAGCACGTGCCAGTGGGCTTCTCCCGTGCTTTGGGTGAAAGCGGAGGGCACCGTGAGTACGGTGGCGCCGGCTTCCCGTTGGCGCTCGAAGAGTTCGGGGAAGCGGAGGTCGTAGCAGATGGCGAGGCCCAGGGTGAAGCCGCCTTGAGCCGTCAGGGCGAGGGCTGCCCCAGCGCCCGTATTGGCGCCCTCGTCGAGGCGGGTGCCGTCCGGGAGGTCGACGGAGAAAAGGTGAAGTTTTCGATAAGCGGCCCGGAGATGCCCCTTTTCGTCGATATGGAGGGCCGTGTTGTAGGTGCGCTGCGGGTCGAGGGCCTCCGGGAAACCGCCGAGGAACAGGGCGACGGAAAGCTCCGCGGCCAACCCTTGGGCCCAGCCCAGCAGAGGCCCAGCGGCCCCCGAGCCTGCGCTGCCAGGCAGCGCCTCGGCGATGGCGAGCCGCCCCGGGAGGGGGCCGAGATAGGCAAAGCCCTCGGGAAGGAAGAGGGCTTTGGCCCCGGCCGCGGCGCCTTGGCGAATCAGCTGCTCCGCTTGCCTAAGATTGGCTGTGACGTCGGCGGTGCTTTGCATTTGCACCACGCCCACGGGCCAGCGTTTTGGGGTCATGGCACGAGCGCGTAGCGCACGCGCACTCGGGCTTCGATGGTCAGCGGCGCGGGGTTAAGGGTGGGCCCCTGCGCATCCATGGCCATGGCGCGCATCATGGGCCCTTCGGGGAAGGGGCCGGGCCCGCTTTCCGGATCGGCCTCTAGGGTCAGGAGTGCCCCCAGCTGATGGTCTGCTGCGGCCGCGAGCGTTTGCGCCGTGGCCCGAGCGCGTTTGGTCGCAAGCTCCAGGGCTTCCAGGCGATGGCCGAGGGGGTCGGCCAGAGCGTAGCGAATGCCCTCTAGGGTGTTGGCCCCGGCCCCATTGGCGAGCGTTATGAGCGTCCCGACCTGGGCGAGGGCGGGGGTTTGAATCTCCAGGCCGAGCCGCGCCTCAAAGTGGGTGAGCTCCCGGCTGCCGTTCTGGGGATAGCGATAGGCCGGGGTGACCGCCGTATCTCGATTGAACAGGGTATGGGGGATCGGGCTTGCGGCGAGGGCGCTTTGGAGCGCGCCGAGGGCCTCGGAGGCGGCCGCGAGGGCGCCTTCCGCGGTGCGTTCGCTTCGCACAATGGCCAGCGTCAGGTGCGCTTCCTCCGGTGCCCGCTCAAGCCGCGCGACCCCTTCCGTCGTCACGGTCCCGAGGCCATCCGCCCCCAGGGCGGTGAGGCTTAAAAGCGCAAGAAGCCCCGCGCCGATTAGGCGTCGGGCAAGTTTAAGGAAACGGTCCATAGGCGCCCTTCCTCGTTGCCAAGCAGCAGAGTGCGTTCGTCGCGCCAGCTTAGGGCTTCTGCCTGGCGCGTCTCAAGGAAGGGCAGGGGGCGTGAAAGGGCTTCTCCGGAGAGCCACCGGGCGCCGGCTTCCGGTCGCGGGAACACCCAAAGCGTGCGATAGGTGAGTACGGCCAGCCATCTCCCGGAGGGAGACAGGGCCGCTGCCGTCACGGCCGTGAGTTCGTCATTTCGATCCACAAGCTCAAGCGCGATGCTCTCATCCCGAGGCCCCTTTAGCGGAATGCGGTAGAGCTTGGCGCCGGGGACAAAGCGCCGCACGTCCCCAGCCTTGCGATGTTTCGTAATCAGGTAGAGGGCCTTCGCTTGCGGGTCGGCAAAAAGGGCTTCCGCATCGAATTCCCAGGCCCCGGCGGGGAAGCGCTTTTGCTCGGGATAATGCACGGGCAGGAAAAAGGCCGGACGCTGCCGCTCCGTGGCTCGGGGATTGGGTTCCGGGAGCGCCCAGAGCCCAAGGTCCCGGCGGGCATTGCCGTTATTGCCCACATCGCCCACATAGAGCCAGCCGTCGAGCAGGGTGAGATCTTCCCAGTCGATATTGCTGGCCCCCTCGAGGGTAAGGCCAGGCCAGCTCGCGCCGTTATCGAAGCGCTCCGCCAGGTAGGGCGGAAAGGCGAGGGCGCCCGTAGCGAGATCCAGCGCCCAAAGCACGGGCGCCTGCCCGCTATCACCATGGGCCCAGAGAATGCCCGGGTAGCTTTGACTGGTTGCCAGCCCCGATAGCTCGGGAACCACGGCCCGGCCTTCCAACCGTAGGCTGCCCAGTTCTGCATCAAGCCGGGCAGCCAGCGCGGGCGCTGCCAGCAGCAGCGCGCCTAGAAGGAGGGAGGCGGTCCGTATCATGGCCCGAGCCTAGCGGCGCCGGGGGCCGCTGCTGCGGTGGCCGCCACTGCGGGGGCTGCCACTTCGAGGGCCCCCTCGGCCGCCGCTGCCGCCGCCTCGGGGGGAGCGCGGCAAACGGTTGGCCCCGGGGGCTTCCTCCGGGGCGACCAGCAGATCGGCTTCCGGCTGCTGGGAGGTCAGCTTCATGCCCAGCAGCGTTTCAAGCTCCGGTAAAAGGAAGGCATCTGATTCCCCAAGAAAACTGATGGAGATGCCCGAGGCGCCGGCGCGCCCGGTGCGGCCGATGCGGTGAACGTAGTCCTCCGCGTCTTCCGGCAGGTCGTAATTGATCACGTGGCTGATGCCGTCCACGTGCAGGCCCCGGCCGGCCACGTCGGTGGCGGCCAGGACTCGGGTGCGGCCATCCTTGAAGCGTTCAAGGGTTTTCAGACGCTTCGCCTGCGGCACTTCTCCGGAGAGCAGTTCGCAGTCCACGCCCAGCGCCGCAAGGCGCGTTTGGATAAGGCGGGTACTGTCGCGCCGATTGGCGAAGACGATGACCCGCTCCAGTTCAAGGTCCTGCATCAGGTTGTAGAGCAGGGCGAACTTGTCCTCCTCCGCCACCAGGTAAATGCGCTGCTCCACCCGATCCGTGGCCACCGATTCGGGCTCGATCACCACTTGCTCGGCGTCCAGGGTCCACTGGCTGGCAAGGCGGAGGATGGTTTCGCTAAAGGTCGCGCTGAACAGCAAGGTTTGGCGGCGTTCCTTCGGCGGCGTTTGGCGCACGATGCGGCGCACGTCGGGGATGAAGCCCATGGACAGCATGCGGTCCGCTTCATCTAGCACCAGCTGTTCGACCTGGCGCAGGTTGAGCTTGCCCCGGGTGATGAAGTCAATCAGGCGCCCGGGGGTGCCCACCAAGATGTCGACGCGATGGTCTTCAAGGATGCGTCGCTGGCGTTCGAAATCCATTCCGCCCACGACGGAGAGCACACGGAGTCCAGAAAACTTACAGAGGCTCTCCGCATCGTCGGCAATCTGCATGGCCAGTTCCCGGGTGGGGGCCACGATGAGGGCCCGGGGCGTACCCGGTGGCAGCAGTGGATCCTTAGGGAACTCAAGCTGGTGGGCGATGATAGAGATCAGGAAGGCAGCGGTTTTTCCCGTCCCCGTTTGTGCTTGCCCCACGACGTCATAATCGGACAGGGCATGGGGGAGCGTTTCCGCCTGAATGGGGGTGCAGGCGGTGAAGCCCAGGGCTTCAATGGCCTTTTCGAGCGGGCTTGGGAGCCCAAATTCTTCAAAGAGCACGGGGGCCGCAGGGGCCGATTCCGGGCTCGGTTCTTGGGTGTGCTCTGCGTGTTCGGTCACTCCGGGCGTTCCTTTAAGCGCTGGCGCGCGCCGGCAAGGCGAACGCAATTCACGAAGACCGCCATGGCCGCTTCAACATCGGCGAGGGGCGGAAAGCTTGGGGCAAGGCGCAGCGTTTGATCGTCTGGATCCTTGCCATAGGGGTGGGTGGCACCGGCCGGGGTCAGCTTCACCCCGGCTTCCGCAGCCAGGGCGACCACCGTTTTGGCCGTGCCCGGGACCACGTCCACGGAAATAAAGTAGCCCCCTTCCGGGACCGTCCAGCGAGCCAAGCCCGTATTGCCCAGGCCCGCATCCAGGGCGCTGAGCACGGCATCAAACTTGGGCTTCAACAGGGCGCGATGCTGCGCCATGTGGGCGCGGAGTTGGGGGAGGTCCGGGAACAGCCGCGCGTGGCGCAGCTGATTCACCTTGTCGGGTCCGATCAGCTGAAAGGACAGATGATGGTTGAACGCCTTAAAGGTATTTGGACCTGCGGCGAAGAAGGCCACGCCGCCTCCAGCCCAGCTCATCTTCGAGGTGGAGGCAAAGAGGGCCATGTGGTCTAGGGTTCCGGCGGCCTCCGCTGCACTCCAAAGGCTAGGCAGAGGCGTCGGGGTGTCCGTCAGGTCATGCACGGCATAGGCGTTATCCCAGAGCACTTGGAAGCCCGGGCCAGCGATGGTCGGCAGCGCTGCAAGGCGCGTGGTCACGGCTTCGGAAACGCTGGCCCCCGTGGGATTGCTGTACTTGGGCACGACCCAAAGGGCCTTGATGCTTGGATCTGCGGCGACGGCCGCTTCTATGGCGTCCATGCAGGGCCCGCTGTCCGTCATGGGTACGGGGACAAGTTCTAAACCGAGGTGCTCGCCGATGGCAAAGTGGCGGTCGTAGCCGGGCACGGGGCAAAGCATCTTCGCGCCGTCCCCCCAGGGCGCCTGGGCACCAAAGCCAAAGCGCAGAGCCGCGTCCACGAATTGATACATGAGCGTGAGGCTTGAATTCCCCCCCGCCAGCACCTGGGCGGCCGGTACCTCAAGCACCGCCGCACCCAGATCGCGAAGTTCCGGAATCCCAAGGGGGCCGCCGTAATTTCGCGTATCACTGCCGTCGCGGTCGAGAAACTGACCTTGCAAGATGCCATCGAGGCCATTGGCGAAGCTGAGCTGATCCGCTGCGGGTTTCCCCCGGGTGAGATCGAGACCCAGGGGGGCAGCGCAGTGCGCCGCGTGATCCGTTTCAGCGGTGGCGAGGAGCGCTTTTAGGGCTTCAGGCGTCATGGGTGATCTCGTTAAGGGGGGAAAGGCCACGAAAGGGTTCGCAACCGAGCATCAAATTGAGGTTCTGGACGGCGGCACCGCCGGCGCCCTTGCCCAGATTGTCGAGGCGAGCCACCACCAGCGCATCGCCTTGCGGGCCTCCAAAGACCATCAGCTCGACGCCGTGGCCCCCGTTGCTGCCCTCGGGATCGAGAAAGCGCCCGTCGAGCAGCGCCGGCGCCCGCCGCACGGGCACCGCCGGCGTGGCCGCGTAGCGGTCGGCGAGGGCCGCATGGAGTGCATCTGCGTCCACGCCCTTCAATACCGGGGCGGGCAGGGGAATTTGGACAAGCATGCCCTGGTAGTAGGTCCCCACCATCGGTACGAAGAGGGGGAGGCGGGCGAGCGCACCGTAGCGCTGGATCTCCGGCAGGTGCTTGTGGTCCAGCCCAAGCCCGTAGGACTTCGGCGTGGGGACCGTTCCCCGAGCGAGGGCCGCCTCGAACTCTTCGATCATGGTACGGCCGCCGCCGGAGTAACCGGACAGGGCGTGAATGGCGATGGGCGCCTCCGCCGCAAGCAGGCCCGCATCGATCAGCGGCCGCAGCGCGAGGATGGCGCCCGTGGCGTAGCATCCAGGATTGGAGACGTAGCGCGCTCCGGCAATGGCGGCGTCCTGCCCTGCCTGGAGTTCTGGTAAGCCGTAGGTCCAGCCTTTGGCCGTACGGTGTGCCGTGCTCGCATCAAGAATTCGAACCGCGGGGTTTTCGATCAGAGCGACCGATTCCCGAGCGGCGTCGTCAGGCAGGCACAGGACAACCACCTCGGCGCTATTCAACAGCGCCTTCCGCGCCGCGGGATCCTTGCGCTGGGCGGGATCAATCGTCAGAAGGGTAAGGTCTTCGCGGTGGGCAAGCCGCGCTTGGAGATCAAGCCCCGTCGTGCCGGCTTGTCCGTCGATAAAGATTTGGTGAACCACAGTCATCGCTAAGGTGAGAGTCAACACCCGGAGTATAGGGTGCGACCCTGGGCTCACGCAAAGCGCTGTTTCTTCGCCGGTTTCACTGGCTGCCGAGGCGGCTCCGCAGCCAATGGCCGAGGGCCAGGATCTCTTCTTGGCGAATTTCGTGACCCATGGGCAGGCTGTGCCATTGCACAGCGTAGCCGAGGCGCTCAAGTTCGCTGCGCCCGGCCGCCGCCCGCCCCACGGGGATCATCGGGTCTGCCGTGCCGTGGGCGAGGAAAATCGCGCCGCCGGCGTTCGCGAGGCCGCAGCGCTCCGCCGCCCGCTCGTGGTCGAGGAGGCAGGTGGATAAGCCAATGGCGCCGGCGAGGGTATGGGGGGCAGAAAGAAAGGCGTTCAGGGCAATCATGCCGCCTTGGGAAAACCCCCCAAGCACGATGCGCTCGGCGGCTATGCCCCGTTCCCGTTCCCGTTGCACGAGGGCGAGGGCCAGGGCTTCAGCGGTGGCGATCTCCTCTGCGGGCCCGCCGAAGCCATCGGGATCGAGGTCGTACCAGGCGCGGAGGGTCATGCCGCCCGCGGCGCGCAGGGGGCGCTCCGGGGCGTCGGGGAAGATGAAGCGCCAGCGGGCTTCGCTGGGGGTCAGAAGTTCCGCGAGGGGACCTAGATCGCGGCCGTCGGCACCGAAGCCATGCAGGAGAATGAGCGCCGTGTCCGCATCAGCGGGGCCGGCCTCCAGGAGGTTGAGATCGGGTAGGGTCACAGGGGCTCCGGTGCCAAAAGGGAAGGGGAAGTCTGAGACAAAGTGGTCCCGCTGCCTAGGGTCGGGCTCTGTGGGATACTGGCGCGCTGAAACCCTTAAGGAGCATTCATGGCCGCCCCCCTCCCGGAGGACCGCCCCCGGTCTCGCCGCTTAACCAGTCTTCGTCCTGCGCTGAGCTTTCTTCGCCCCTATCGCTGGGCCGTCGTGGGGGCGTCCATTGCGCTGGTGCTGACGGCAAGCGTTACCCTATCCGTGGGCCAGGGCGTGCGCCTGCTCATCGATGAAGGGTTCGCCAACGGCTCCCCTGAGCTGCTTGTTCGTTCCCTGCTGGTGTTTTCGGCCATGGTCCTTGCCCTCGCCCTGGGCACCTTTGTGCGGTTCTATCTGGTTTCCTGGGTGGGGGAGCGGGTCAGCGCGGATCTTCGTCGAGCCGTCTTCGATCACGTGATTACCCTTCACCCCGGCTTCTTTGAAGACAACTACGCCAGCGAGATTCAGTCCCGGATCACCACCGATACCACCCTTTTGCAAACGGTGATCGGCTCGAGCGTTTCCATCGCCCTGCGCAACGCCCTGATGTTCGTGGGGGGGCTCATCCTTTTGGTGCTGACCAATCCGCGCCTGTCGCTTTTTGTGGTGCTGACCGCGCCGCTGGTGGTGGCGCCAATTATCCTTTTCGGGCGCCGGGTGCGCCGTTTGTCCCGGGATGCGCAGGATTCCATCGCGCACGTGGGGAGCTATCTGTCCGAAGCCCTGCGGCAAATCAAAACCGTTCAGGCCTACACCCACGAAGCCATCGACCAGGCCCGCTTTCGGGATCACGTGGAGGCCGCCTTCCGGGTGTCTCTGCGTCGCGTACGCCTGCGCGCCACGCTCATCACCTTGGTGATGGTGCTGGTCCTGGGGGCCATCGCGGGCATGTTGTGGGTTGGGGGCCAGGACGTGCTGGCGGGTCGTACAACCCCCGGCGATCTGGCGGCCTTTATCTTCTACGCGCTGCTGGTGGCTGGGTCCGTGGGGGCCATTAGCGAGGTGCTTGCCGATTTACAACGGGCTGCCGGCGCGACGGAGCGCCTCCTGGAGCTCCTCGAGGCAAAAAGCGCCTTGCCCGTGCCGGCGCATCCGGAACCCCTCCCTGAACCGATTGAAGGGCGACTGGCCATCGAAGGGCTCACCTTTGCCTATCCCACGCGCCGGGAGCGCCCAGCGCTTCGGGACCTCTCCCTGGCCGTTGCGCCGGGGGAAGCGGTGGCGCTCGTCGGCCCCTCGGGGGCCGGCAAAAGTACGCTCTTCGATTTGCTGCTGCGGTTTTATGATCCGGATGCGGGGCAGATCACCCTCGATGGGCACGTTCTGGGGGCCCTCGACCCCCGGGCCCTGCGCGCCCAGTTCGCCCTGGTCTCTCAGGATGCGGTGCTCTTTACCGGCACCGTGTTCGACAACATCGCCTATGGCAATCCCGAGGCCTCGCGGGAAGCGGTGGCCGCGGCCGCACGCGCGGCCTTCGCCGAGGCGTTCATCGAGGCCCTTCCCCAGGGCTACGACACGGATCTTGGTGAGGGGGGCGTACGCCTATCCGGCGGCCAGCGTCAGCGCATTGCCATTGCCCGGGCCGTGCTGCGCAACCCCCGGGTGTTGCTGCTCGACGAGGCCACCAGCGCCCTCGATGCGCAAAGCGAGTACGAAGTTCAGCGCGCCCTAGACGAACTCGCGAAGGGGCGAACGACCCTGGTCATTGCCCATCGCCTGGCTACGGTGCGTAACGTGGATCGCATCGTGGTGCTGGATGAAGGATCGGTGGTGGCTGAGGGGTCCCACGAGGCCTTGCTGGCCAGCAGTCCGCTCTATCGCCGACTTGCCACGCTTCAGTTTGGCGCTGGGGGGTTGCGCCCGGAGCAGGGCGGCGACGCGCCGCCGGCCTAGGGGCTGCCGTAGGGCAGGGGGAGCTGCTTCTGCGGCATGCGCTGGCTGCGAAAGCCTAGGCCCACGCCGAGAAGGCGCACGGGGCGCCCTCCCCGGGCCCAGGCCGTGCGCAGCAGTGCCGTCAGGGCGTCCGCGTCCAGGCCGCTCATGGGCCCCTCCGCCGTGGTGGTGGTGAAATCATCGAAGCGCACCTTCACGAAACCGCGGCTTGGGGCTTCGTCAAGCTGTTGTTTCCCCAGCCGCGTGGCAAGCGCTTCAAGCAGCTCGGGAAAGAGCGCAAGGCAGGCGGCTTCCGTGGCGAGATCTTCGCTGAAGGTGCGCTCCACGGACAGGGACTTGCGCAGCCGATGGGGCTGCACGGGGCGGTCATCCTCCCCGCGGCAGAGCTCAAAGAGCCGTTGGCCGAAGGTGCCGAAGCGCTCCATGAGGGTGGGTAGATCAAGGGTCCGGAGATCTTCGCAGGTGCGCAGTCCCAGGCGATGGAGCTTTTCCGCAGTGCGCGGGCCGACGCCAAAAATTTTCTCCACCGGGAGGCGCCGCACAAAAAGGTCCACGTCCTCGGGCCGCAGCACAAAAAGCCCGTCAGGTTTTCGCCAGTCGCTGGCAATCTTTGCCAGGAATTTGTTGGGCGCGACCCCTGCGGAAACGGTCAGCTGGAGTTCCTCACGCACGGCCCGGCGGATGGCCTCGGCGATACGCGTGGCGCTGCCGTTGAAGAGGACGGAGCCGGTGACATCGAGGAAGGCTTCATCGAGGGAGAGCGGTTCGATGCGATCCGTAAAACGGCGAAAGATGCGGTGCACCGCCGTGGAGGCGTCCTTGTACTTATCCATGCGCGTGCGCAGTACGACCAGCTCGGGGCATAGGCGCAGGGCCTTCGCCATGGGCATGGCGCTGCGCACGCCAAAGCGGCGGGCCTCGTAGCTGCAGGTGGCCACCACGCCTCGGCCGTCCGGCGAGCCGCCGACGGCCACGGGGCGGCCCCGAAGGCTGGGGTCGTCACGCATTTCCACGGAAGCGAAAAAGCTGTCGCAATCGATGTGGATGATTTTTCGCTGGCCGGCCTGATCCATGAGGGCCTCGCGGGCGCCAATTTACCGTCGCCCGTCAAAAAAATGCCGCGTTGAAACCCGGCGCATTCCCTGGAAGACTCGATGAAAACCGATCCGGCCACCCCATGCAAACCATTGTCTCCGGGGGCGCTGCGGGCTCTGGTAAGCTCGGGAAATGCGAGGGGGGTCCTCGCCGAAGATCGCATCACTTTTCAACGAGGGGGAAGGCCTGTGGGACCGTTAGCGGGAATTAAAATCATTGAATTGGCGGGGATTGGGCCGGGGCCCTTTTGCGGCATGATGCTGTCGGACATGGGTGCGGAGGTCATTCGCATCGACCGCCCGGCGCCGGGGGCGTCCGCGCCTAAGGACGTGCTCGTCCGCAACCGCCGTTCCCTCGCCGTCGATCTGAAGAGCGAAGCCGGCCGGGAAACGGTGCTGCGGCTTTGCGAAAGCGCCGACGCGATTTTTGAAGGGTTTCGGCCGGGCGTGACGGAGCGCCTGGGCCTTGGCCCGGAGGACTGCATGGCCCGGAATCCGAAGCTGGTTTATGGCCGCATGACTGGCTGGGGCCAGGAAGGGCCCATGGCGCAGGCAGCTGGCCATGACATTAACTACATCGGTCTGTCCGGTGCGCTCCATGCGATTGGCCGAGCCGGGGAGCGTCCGGTCCCGCCCCTGAACCTCGTGGGGGATTTTGGGGGTGGCGGCATGCTGCTGGCCTATGGGCTGGTGTGCGGTTTGCTGGAGGCCCAGCGCTCGGGCCAGGGCCAGGTCATCGACGCGGCCATGGTGGATGGCGCCGCCGCCCTCATGGGTATGTTCTTCTCCTTCGCGGCCCAGGGCGGATTTACGGATCAGCGGGGCACCAATCTCCTCGATGGCGCTGCCCATTTCTACGACACCTATGAAACGGCGGACGGCAAGTATGTGTGCCTGGGGTCCATTGAGCCCCAGTTCTACGCCTTATTGATTGAGAAGGCCGAGCTTGATCCGGAGACCTTTAAGCCCCAAATGGATCGCCGCGCCTGGCCTGAGCTCAAGGCCAAGCTGGCGGAGGTGATGAAAACCAAAACCCGCGATGAGTGGTGCGCGATTATGGAAGGGACGGACGTGTGCTTTGCCCCCGTGCTGTCCATCTTTGAAGCCCCGGAGCACCCCCACAATAAGGCGCGTAATAGCTTCATTACGGTGGACGGCATCTCCCAGCCGGCGCCGGCACCGCGCTTCTCGCGCACGGCACCGGCAGTGCGCGGCGGCGCGCCGGCTCCGGGCGCGGATACGACTTCCGTGCTCGCGGATTTTGGTTTTTCGGAGGCGGAAATCACCTCGCTTCTTCAGAGCGGTGCCGTCGCCGGTAACGGCTAGGACACGGGTAAGGGGCCGGCGCGGAAGGGACTCCGCGCCGGCGGCAACGGCGCGACCAAGGAGGGTATAGCCGTGAGTGTTGAACTGTTGAATTCCCCGCGCTTTTACGGGTATCGCGTGCGCCGTCAGATCGACGGCCGCACCTTTCAGGAGTACTTCTCCCTTAAAAAGGACGGCGAACGCATTCGGGGGCCCGAGCGGGCTGCGCTGAAGGTGCAGGCTGAGGAACGGGATCAGGAGCTTAAAGCGCTGCAGCAGAAGAGCCGGGAAGGGCTCGCTCGTCGTCGCGCCGTTGATGAAAAGGGTCGGGTGCGCGGGGTCCTGTTCCGCTTAAAGCAGGAAAAGAGCGGTACCCAAACCCCCGTCTTCCAGGTGGGTATTCATTCTTTCGTGGAACAGCGCATCGTCAACACCACCGTGTCCATCAGCCGCCACGGGCTAACGGGGGCCTGGCGGCGCGCCATCGATTTTTATGCGCTGCACAAGAAGATTGGTCCCCGAAGCAAAGCGTATAAAAGCCTGCTCGACGCTTGCCCAAGGGAAGGCGCGCTGAAGAAGTTGCTCAAAGAGGGCGCGTCGAAGAGACAGGCTTAAGGGACCCTGGCACCATGGTTCTCTGGAATAGCCAAGAGGAACGAAACGGTGCCAAGTTTGCAAGCGGGGGATTTTCGGTCCCACCGGGCCTTCGCGGAAGCCGACACGGATCGCTTCTGGCTGGAGGAAGCGTCCCGCCTGGCCTGGTTTAAGGCGCCCACGCGGGCTAAAGACCTGTCACAAGAAGGCGTCGCCGCCTGGTTTCCCGATGGGGAGCTGAATACGGCTTGGCTCTGCCTCGATGCCCACGTGGCTGCCGGGCAGGGCGCCCGAACGGCCCTGATCTACGACTCCCCCGTTACGGGTCAGAAAGCCCAGTGGAGCTTCGAAGCCCTGCGGGACCGCGTTGCCCGGGTAGCGGGGGGGCTGGCGGGCCTTGGCGTAGAGAAAGGCGACCGGGTTGTTATCTATATGCCCATGGTTCCGGAAGCGCTTATTGCCATGCTGGCCTGCGCGCGCCTCGGGGCCATCCACTCCGTGGTGTTTGGCGGCTTTGCGGGCCGGGAATTGGCCGTGCGCATCGACGATGCGGCGCCGAAGGTGTTGCTCACGGCCAGCTGTGGCTTGGAGGCGGATCGGGTCATTCCCTACGGCCCCTTGGTAGAAGAGGCCCTCGCGCTGGCGGCGCGGCCGCCCAAGCATTGCGTTGTCCTCGAGCGGCCCGAGGCGGTGATGGCCTTGCAGCCGGGCCGGGATCACAGCTGGACCGCCTTTGAAGCGGGCGCGGCGCCGGTGGACGCGGTACCCCTCGCGGCCACCGATCCGCTCTATATCCTCTACACCTCCGGGACTACGGGTAAGCCCAAGGGCGTGGTGCGGGATCATGGCGGCCACGCCGTGGCCCTGGCGGCGTCCATGGCGCGGGTCTATGACACAGGCCCTGGGGATGTTTTCTGGGCCGCCTCCGATGTGGGCTGGGTGGTGGGCCATTCCTACATTTGCTACGCCCCCCTGCTGGTTGGGGCGACCACCGTTCTATATGAAGGCAAGCCCGTGCGCACGCCCGATGCCAGCGCCTTTTGGCGCGTCATGGCGGAGTACGGGGTGAAAACCTTTTTTACGGCACCCACGGCCTTTCGCGCCATGCGTAAGGAGGACCCGGAAGCCGCGCTGCGCCAGGGGTACGATCTTTCCCGGCTCAAGCGCCTGATGCTGGCGGGGGAGCGCTGCGATCCCCCCACCTTGGAGTGGCTGCAAGATCGTCTGGCGATTCCCGTCATCGATCACTGGTGGCAAACGGAAACGGGCAGTCCGATTTGTGCCCTGCCGGCGGAAGCGAGCTGGGTGCCTAAAATTGGCTCGTCCGGGGTGCCTATGCCGGGCTATGAGCTGGCGGTGCTCAATGAGGCGGGCGAGCCCCAGGGGCCGGGCATTTCGGGCCAGCTGGCGCTGGCCCTGCCCTTGCCACCGGGCACCTTGCCCACGGTTTGGGGCGATCCGGCCCGCTTCTCGGAAGCCTATCTCGCGCGCTTTCCCGGCTATTACGATACGGGGGATGGTGGATACATCGACGAGGACGGCTATGTTTTCGTGATGGGACGCACCGACGATGTCATCAACGTTGCCGGCCATCGCCTGTCTACGGGGGAGATTGAGGAAGCCGTAGCGGGCCATGACGCGGTGGCGGAATGCGCGGTGGTGGGGGCTTCCGACCCCGATCGGGGTGAGGTCCCCGTGGGCTTTGTGGTGATTAAGGACGGGGTGAATCAGCCGCCGGAAAGCCTTGAGCCCGCGCTCCTTAGCCACGTGCGCCAGGCCCTGGGCGCCTTTGTCTATTTTCGCCGCGCCGTGCTCGTTCCTCGGCTGCCGAAAACCCGCTCGGGGAAGATCCTCCGTTCCGTGCTGCGGGATCTGCTGGAGGGCCGGCCCCCGGTGGTGCCCTCCACGATTGATGATGTCAGAATTGTGGAAGAAATCGCCGAGGCATTGGCGAAGACCGCGGGAAGCGATGCATGATTATTGTTCACGGCCTTATTCCGATCCTCCCGGAACGGCGCAGCGAAGCGCTTAAGCTCGTGCGTTGGATGGAGCACGAAACGCAAGCGGAGGCGGGCTGCCTGTCCTATCGATTTTTTGTGGGGCTGCGCGATCCCAATACGCTCATGCTTTTTCAGGAGTGGGAGAGCGCGGAGGCCTTAGAAGCCCATTTCGAAACGGCGCACATGGCCTCCTTTCTGGAGGCCCTGCCCACCCTAGTCGCCGGTGATATCCAAACCCGACGTTATGCCGTCGCCCTTGAGGACGACGAGGAGGACGAAGGGGGCTGGGAAGAGGACGAAGCGCGCAGCGAAATCGCAAGCGTCCGCACGCCGCCCATCATTCACTAGGCGCCCCAGCGCGAGCGGCGTCCGCGGCCTGGCGCAGCCCGCGCGCCTTAGCGAAGTAGGTGGCCCCCAGGAACAGCTGTAGGGCGAAGAACAGCTCTGCCGCCCCCCAGGGACGTCGCTCCGGGTCCATCAGCGTGAGAATCGCGACCACGAAATAGGGCATAGCCAGAAAGGCCAGGTAGGCGGCGCCGCGGGCGCTGCCGCGGAGCAAGCTCGGTAAGCTGGCCAGCAGAGGCAAGACTTGAAGGGCAAAAAGCACGCCCTGGCCCGTCGCTGAAAGCCCTGAGGGGAACAGAAAATGCTGAAGGCCATAGACCGCTATCAGCGAGCCCAGGGCAAGCAGGGCGAGAAAATGCCAGAGCCTTTCCCCAGGGCTTGGGATGCTGGCCGCCGTCACGAGGGGCGTCCATGGCGGGCAAAGGTGGTAAGGCGCTGGCCCAATTCCTGGGCGAGGGCGCTCTCCGCTTCGCTGAGGGCCTGGCCGCCAGCGCCCGCGTGGTGCGAGGGTCCATAGGGGGTGCCGCCGCCGGTGGTGCTCACCAGCTTGCCGCTTTCGTAGCTGAGCCCCAGAAGGACCATGCCATGGTGAAACAGGGGCAGCATCATGGAGAGGAGCGTGCTTTCCTGGCCGCCGTGGAGGCTGGCGGTGCTGGTGAAGACCCCGGCGGGCTTATCCCGCAGGGCCCCTTGCATCCAAAGGCCGCTGCTTTGGTCGAGAAAGTATTTGAGCGGCGCGGCCATGTTGCCAAAGCGGGTGGGGGAGCCCAGCGCCAGCGCATCGCAGTGTGCGAGGTCCTCGAGGCTGGCGTAGGGCGCGCCCTCGGGGGGTTCCGGGGGAAGCGTGACCTCCGTGGCCGGGGCCACCGGTGGGACCGTGCGCATCTTCGCTTCGCCGCCGGCCAGGGCGACGCCCCGAGCCACGTGCTTTGCGAGGGCCGCCGTGCTGCCGCTCTCACTGTAATAAAGAACCAAAACCACTGGGGTGGTGCTCATGGGGCGCTTGCTCCTGCCTTAAAGGCCTTTAAGAGGGTTTCTAGGGCCGTCGTGTCGGGCCGTCCGAGCGCGGCCCTTGCCCCCCAGCGCAGCACGGGCCGTTCAATCAGCGTCGGATGGGCGACCATGGCCTGAAGGCAGGCGGCGTCCGTTGCCTCGCCGAGCCCTAGGGTTTCGAAGGCGTTTTCCTTCCGCCGCATAAAGGTTTTCGGCGTGAGTCCCAGGGCGTCGATTACCGACGCCAGCGTGTCCACCGCCGGCGGCGCTTCCAGATAAAGGCGCTGGGTGAAGGGTACGCCCGCCTCTTCAAGCAGCGCCAGCGCGGCCCGGCTTTTAGAGCAGCGAGGGTTGTGCCAGAGCTCGAGCGTCGCCATGAGGCCCTCCTTGCGTGGGGCAGATGATCAAAACGGGCGCCAGCATAGCAAAGGGGCGCGCTCGACTTGAGGTCTTGGCTGGGAACCGTATGCTTGGCCGCCCTTTTTGGAGGACTCGCTATGATGCCAAGGTTGTTCCGTTTCTTCGCGGCCCTCGCCTTCCTCAGTGCGCTGCTGGGCTGCAGTGCTGGTCCCAGCGTTGCGCTTCTGGGGGAGCCGCCCCGCCCCCTGGATGCGTTTCGCGGCCAGTGGCTGTTCGTAAACTACTGGGCCGAGTGGTGCGGCCCCTGCCTCGAAGAAATTCCCGAACTCAACGCCTTTCATGGCGAAGCGAATGGGGCTCAGGTGCTCGGCATTAATTTTGATCAGGTGGGGCCCGAGGTCATGGCCCAGCAGGCAAGCCAGCTGGCCATCACCTTTCCTCTGGCGCTGGGCGATCCAGGGACCTTGCTCGGCGTCAGCGCCCCGGAGGTGCTGCCGAGCACCTACGTGATCGATCCCAAGGGTACCTTGCGGACGGTGCTGGTGGGCCCTCAGGACGCGGCGTCCCTTGCCGCAGCCATGGCAAACCCCTAGGACAGGCGGCGCCTTAAGCCGACGGCCGAAGGCGCGCCAGAAGGGCGGCCACAGCGCCGTCGAGGGGAAGGTTAGTCCCCGCGTCACCCCGGCGGCTTTGGTATTCCACGACTCCGTCCTTCAGGCCCCGGTCGCCGATGACCACCCGATGGGGCAGGCCAAGCAGTTCCATGTCCGCGAATTTCACCCCCGGGCGCTCGTCCCGGTCGTCGAGCAGGACGTCTACCCCAGCGCGCCGAAGTTCCGCGTAGAGGGCGTCGGCGGCGGTGCGTACGGCTTCGCTTTTGCCGTAGTTCACGGGCACCAGGGCCACTTCGAAGGGGGCAATGGCCTCGGGCCAGATAATCCCTGCGTCGTCATGGCACTGCTCGATCACGGCGCCTACGAGGCGGCTCACGCCCATGCCGTAGCAGCCCATGGTGAGGGTGCAGGGAGCGCCTTCCGCGTCCTGCACCGTAGCCTTGAGTGCAGCGGCGTACTTGGTGCCCAATTGGAAGATATGGCCCACCTCAATGCCGCGGCGAAGCTGCAGCGTCCCTTCCCCGTCCGGGCTTGCATCGCCGACTTCGACGTTGCGCAAATCCACCACGCGCTCCGTCGGTAGGGCGCAGTCCCGGTCCCAGTTCGCGCCCCGGTAGTGGGTATCCAGGGTGCCGCCGCCACAGACGAAGTCGCCCAGGGCCGCAGCGCTATGGTCCACGTAAAAGGGGATCGGTAGCGCAACGGGGCCGATGAAGCCCGGCACCAGGCCTGCGTCTTTTACCATGGCTTCCGGTGCCAGGCGCAGGGGATCGGCCACTCCCGGGAGTTTAGCGGCCTTAATGGCATTTAAGGTGTGGTCGCCCCGCAGCATGAGCGCCACGGGCCCCTCCGTGCCCTCCACGACGAGGGTTTTGACGCATTGGCGGGCCGTAACCCCAAGCTGCTGCGTAAGGGCCTCGATGGTCCGTGCCTTGGGCGTGGAGACGGTCTCGAGGGCGCGGCTGGGGGCTGGCCGAGGCGTTGTCGGCGGCAGCGCCGGTGCCAGTTCGACGTTCGCTGCGTAGCTTGAGCGGTCGCTAAAGGCGATGAGGTCTTCCCCGCTTTCCGCCAGGACGTGGAATTCGTGGGATTTGGCGCCGCCGATATTGCCCGTGTCCGCCAGCACGGGCCTGAAGTCGAGCTCCATGCGCGTCAGGATGCGGCTATAGGCCTCATGCATGGTCTGGTAGGTCGCCTCGAGGCTCTCCTCCGTCAAGTGGAAGGAGTAGGCGTCCTTCATGATGAATTCTCGGGCGCGCATCACTCCGAAGCGCGGGCGGATTTCATCGCGGAACTTGGTTTGGATTTGATAGAGGTTTAGGGGCAGCTGCTTGTAGCTGCGCAGCTCCCGGCGCACCAGGTCCGTGATCACCTCCTCGTGGGTGGGCCCGAAGCAGAAGGGGCGCTGGTGCCGGTCTTCCATGCGCAGCAGTTCGGCGCCGTAGTGTGCCCAGCGACCGCTCTCCTCCCAGAGCTCGGCCGGTTGTACGGCGGGCATGAGCACCTCGCGCGCACCGCTCTCGTCCATTTCCTGGCGAATGAGGCCCTCGATCTTGCGCAGGACGCGCAGGCCGATGGGTAGCCAGGTGTAGATGCCCGCGGCGACCCGGCGGATGAGCCCGGCCCGAAGCATCAAGCGATGGGAAATGATTTCGGCGTCGGCCGGCACCTCTTTAAGGGTGCTCAGAAGCAGGGAGGTGGTTTTCATGGCGTGGCCCAAGGCGTCGGAAAGAGGGCGATTCTACGCAGCGGGCGAAGGGGGCGGAAGGGAACAGGCTGCGCCCCCGCCAAGGCGGAAGCGCAGCCTGGGATCGGGCTGCTTACTGAGCCATATCCTTGAGCTTCTTCAGGGGCGTGATGCGTACCCGCACGGAAGCCGGCTTGGCAGCGACGTCCATGGTCTCACCGGGCTTGAAGGGGTTAGGCACCCCCTTGCGGGCGCGCTGAGCGGGCTTTTTCACGGTCTTGATTTTCAGCAGGCCGGGGAGGGCAAACTCACCCACGGCGCGCTTCTTCAAGTGACGCTCGATGATGCCCTCGAGTTCGGTCATGACCGACGCCACATCTTTCCGAGCGAGGCCCGTGGACGCTGCGATCTCGTTTAGCATCGTGGCCTTGGACATTTTTTCCGTCACGGCCGTGGTCTTCTTGGCCGGTGCCTTGACTGCAGCCTTGGCTGCAGGAGCCTTAGCTGGAGCTGCCTTCTTGGCAGCAGGCTTGGCCGGTGCTTTCGCCGCCGGCTTCTTGGCTGCCGTTGCCCGCGCAGCGGGTTTCTTGACAGCAGGTGCTTTTCTAGCGGGTGCCTTGGCGCCCGTGGTTTTGGTCGCAGCCATGCAACTATCCCTCAGCTATTGAATGCCCAACGGCCCCGTGCCGATGGCCTTTCGACAGCGCAATCTCCCCAACCCCTTAATAGCGAGCCGCTGCCAGCGTTTTTATAGCCATTAAATCCAGTAGGAGCAAGGATTTAGCCCTGCAGAGGGCGTTTTTTTAGGGGTTTTTCGCCGTTTTTGGCTCGGAATGCCCTCAAAACGGCTTTTTTGTGGGGCGGGGCTTGATAATTTTGCAAAAACTGCCCATATAGCGCGGCGCAGGAATGCCCTTTTCTTGAGGGTAAGCCGTCGATCCTTGGGCATGGGGCCCGACCTTAGAAATGCGTTGGGAGCACGAAGCGATGCCGATCTACGAATACGAGTGTGACGCCTGTGAGGAAACCTTCGAGGCGATCCAAAAGTTCAGTGATGCCCCCCTCACCGTGTGCCGCCTTTGCCAAGCTGAGGGAGGCGTACGTAAGCGGGTTACGGCGCCAGCCTTTCGCTTAAAGGGCGGCGGTTGGTACGAAACGGATTTCAAAAAGTCCGGCAAGCGTAACCTCGCAGGGAGCGAAGGGGGCGGCGACAGCAGCAAGGGGAGCGGGGGAGAGAAGAAGGCGGACGGGGGTAAGAAGGCGGCGGCGAGCGACAGCTAAGGCCCTCTGCCCCGAGGACTCCACGCCCTGGCGGGTGCTACACTTCCCTCCTTTCAACACGGCTCGAGCTGCCTTGCTCGTACCCCCAGCCCTTCGCGTAGCCGAGGGTCGGGCCCGATGCGAGCGGGCGGCGATTAGCGGAAAGGATGTTCATGCGTAGTCACTATTGCGGGGCGCTGCGAGCGGCGCACGAGGGCGAAACGGTCACCCTGTGTGGCTGGGTGCAGCGGCGCCGAGACCACGGCGGCGTCATCTTCCTCGATGTGCGCGATCGGGAAGGGTTTGTGCAGGTGGTTTTCGATCCGGATACGGAAGAGAGCTTTGCGCTGGCCGACCGCATGCGCAGCGAATACGTTATCCAGCTCACGGGCCGGGTGCGTATGCGCCCCGAGGGCACGCGGAATGCGGACATGCCCACGGGAGATATAGAGGTCCTGGGTAAGACGCTCACGCTGCTTAACACCGCATCGACGCCGCCCTTTACCTTGGACGAGTATTCCGAGGCCGGGGAAGACGTCCGGCTCCGCTATCGCTATCTCGATCTGCGGCGGCCGGAAATGCAGGCCCGCCTTGCCCTGCGCTCTAAGATCACCCGGGCCATCCGCGAGACCCTCGAGGCGGCCGGCTGCATCGAGGTCGAAACGCCCATCCTTACCCGGGCCACTCCGGAAGGGGCCCGCGATTACCTGGTGCCCAGCCGCACCCACCCCGGCGAGTTCTTTGCCTTGCCCCAGTCCCCCCAGCTGTTCAAGCAATTGCTGATGGTGTCGGGCTTAGATCGCTACTATCAAATTGCTAAATGCTTCCGGGATGAAGATCTCCGCGCCGATCGCCAGCCCGAGTTCACCCAAGTGGATATTGAGCTGTCCTTCGCCGATGAGGAGACGGTTATGGCGCTTGGGGAAACCTTAGTCCGGCGCCTCTTCGACGCCGTGCTCGGGGAAACGCTGCCGCCTTTCCCGCGCATGACCTGGGCTGAGGCCATGAGCCGCTTTGGCTCGGACAAGCCCGATTTGCGCAACCCCCTCGAGCTGGTGGATGTGGCCGACCTTATGATGGAGGTGGACTTCAAGGTCTTTTCGGGCCCGGCGAAGGATCCGGTTGGCCGCGTGGCGGCGCTGCGGGCGCCCGGCGGTGCGGTCCTCTCCCGGAAGGTTATCGACGATTACACCCGCTTCGTCGGTATCTATGGAGCAAAGGGTCTCGCCTATATAAAGGTCAATGCGCGGGCAGAGGGTATGGAAGGGCTTCAATCCCCCATCCTTAAGTTCCTGCCGGAAGCCGTGGTGACGGCGGTGCTCGATCGTGTGGGGGCTGAGGACGGCGATCTCGTCTTCTTCGGGGCCGACCAAACCCGGGTGGTGAATGAATCCCTGGGGGCCCTTCGCCTCAAGCTGGGCGAGGATTTAGGCCTCGTCGACGAAAAGGCTTGGGCACCCCTTTGGGTGGTGGCCTTCCCCATGTTCGAGCGGGATCGCACCGGGGCCTTTACGCCCCTGCACCATCCCTTCACCGCGCCGGAGGGGTCCCCGGAAAGCCTGAAAAGCGACCCTGGCGCAGCCCTGTCTCGCGCCTATGACCTCGTGCTGAATGGCTACGAGCTGGGGGGCGGCAGCATCCGTATTCACGATCTCGCCATGCAGCGCGCGGTCTTGGAGATCCTCGGCCTTGGGCAGGAAGAGGCTCAGGCCCGCTTTGGCTTCTTCCTCGATGCCCTGGCCTATGGGGCGCCACCCCATGGTGGCATTGCCTTTGGCCTCGATCGCATCGTGATGCTCATGGCGGGCACGACGGCCATTCGGGACGTAATTGCGTTCCCGAAGACGCAAACGGCGGCCTGCCTCATGACCGCGGCCCCGAGCGCCGTGGATCTTGCGCAGCTCCAAGAACTCTCGATTCGCTCCACGGCGGCGCCCAAGGTCGCGCCGGCGCCGGCCGCGACCGAGCCTTCAGACATCGCCTAGGCAGGAGATCTCACGCCATGGCAGGACATAGCAAATGGGCGAATATTAAGCATAAGAAGGCCGCCCAAGACGCTAAGCGGGGCAAGCTCTGGACCAAGCTTATTCGAGAGATCACCGTTGCAGCACGCGTTGGCGGCGGCGGCGATCCCGCCGATAACCCGCGTCTTCGGGCCGCTATGGATAAGGGCTTTGGGGCGAACATGCCCAAGGACACCATTGAGCGGGCGATTGCGCGGGGCATCGGTGCCAGCGATGGGGACCAGGTCGAAGAACTCACCTACGAAGGCTATGGCCCGGGTGGGGTGGCCATTTTAGTGGAAGCCATGACCGACAACCGCAATCGCACTGTCGCAGAAGTCCGTCATGCCTTCACGAAGCACGGTGGAAACCTGGGGACCGATGGCTCCGTGGCCTATCTTTTCAAAAAGCTGGGCCTGCTCAGCTTTGCCCCGGGGACGGAAGAAGATAGCCTCCTGGAATGCGCCCTGGAGGCGGGGGCTGATGATGTCCGCAGCAATGAAGATGGCTCCTTCGACGTGGTTACGGCCCCAGAGCACTTCGGTGCGGTCAAAGATGCCCTTGTCGCTGCAGGCCTTGAGCCGGCGAACGCGGAGGTGGCGATGGTTCCCGATACCTTCAGTGAGCTGGACGAGGAAACGTCTGTCACGGTCATGAAGATCATCGATCAGCTCGAGGATCTCGACGATGTCCAGAACGTCTACACCAACGCGAGCTTCGACGACGCCGTCTACGGTTAAGCCCCGGACGCGGGCGCTGTGATTCGTATCCTTGGGGTCGACCCAGGCTCGCGCATCACGGGCTACGGGGTGATTGCGGTGGAGGGCAATCACCACCGTTATCTTGCGAGTGGGTGCATCCGCGCCGGTACGGGGGGCTTGCCCGAGCGCCTTGGCCGTATTCATGCGGGGCTGCGGGAACTTATCGAGACGCACCGGCCCCATGAACTCGCGGTAGAGAAGGTATTCGTTTATCGCAGCGCCGACTCGGCGCTGAAGCTGGGCCACGCCCGAGGCGCCGTGCTCTTGACGGCCGTCATGGCGGGCTTGCCCGTCGCGGAGTACGCCGCCCCCAAGGTTAAGCAAGCGGTCACGGGATCGGGCCGGGCAGACAAGGCGCAGGTGGCGCAGATGGTGACCACGCTCCTGGCCCTGAGTGCCACGCCCCAGGCCGATGCCGCCGATGCGCTGGCCCTGGCTTTGTGCCATGCCCACAGCCGTACCCTCTTATCGGGCCTCGACGCCGTGGGATTTCGTCGAAGCCGCCTGCGCTAGGAGCGCCCTATGATCGGAAGACTCCGCGGCATCGTCTTGGAAAAGCGGCCGCCCCAGCTCCTCCTCGAGGTCGGCGGTGTAGCCTACGAATTGGAAGCGCCCCTATCGACCTTCTTCGATTTGCCCGGTCCCGATACCCCCGTGGCCCTCTTCACCCACCTGGTCGTGCGGGAAGACGCCCAGCTGCTCTATGCCTTCCGGAGCCGTCCGGAGCGAGAGCTGTTCCGAGCCCTGATTAAGGTCAATGGCGTGGGGCCTAAGCTGGCCCTCACCTTGCTGTCGGGGATGGAGGCGCCGGACTTCGTCCGCTGTGTGCAGGAGGGGGACGTAGCCAGCCTAACTCGCCTTCCGGGGGTGGGTAAGAAAACCGCGGAGCGCCTGATTGTGGAAATGCGCGATCGCATCAGCGAATCCTTTGGCGAGGCGCTTCCGCCGGAGCTCAAGCGCGCCACCGCGGCGCCGGCTCCGGCGCCAGCCCTGCGCGATGAAGCGGAGGGGGCGCTCATTGCGCTTGGCTATAAGCCGGCGGAGGCGAGCCGCGCGGTGGCCGCGGTGGCTGAGGAGCTCCCCCTCGAGGAGCTCATTCGTCAGGCCTTAAAGGGCATGGCGAGTCGCTAGGGCGCCGTGGGCAGGGAGGGGGCGAGCGCGCTATGATCGCCGCTGATACAGATCCCGGGCGGAGGCGCTTCCATGATTGAGCAGGATCGCATTATCTCTGCCGATGCGGCGCCCCAGGAAAAGGCCTTCGACCGCGCCCTGCGGCCCCTTCGCCTGGCCGAATACGTTGGCCAGCCCGCGGTCAAGGAACAGCTGGAAATCTTTATCTCCGCCGCGAAGGGCCGGGGCGAGCCTCTCGATCACACGCTGATCTTTGGCCCTCCGGGGCTAGGCAAGACCACCCTGGCACACATTATCGCCCAGGAAATGAACGTGTCCCTGAAGTCCACCTCCGGGCCCGTGCTGGAAAAGGCTGGGGATCTTGCGGCCCTGCTGACCAA
This sequence comes from Pseudomonadales bacterium, assembly GCA_016779325.1. Classification (GTDB taxonomy): domain Bacteria; phylum Pseudomonadota; class Gammaproteobacteria; order Pseudomonadales; family Azotimanducaceae; genus Salivita. Next base: position 19,272 of record JADHNU010000018.1, on the reverse strand, counting down.
CCTGGAAGCGGGGGATGTGCTCTTCGTTGATGAAATCCATCGCCTTTCCCCCGTGGTGGAGGAAATCCTCTATCCCGCCATGGAGGATTACCAGCTCGATATCATGATTGGCGAGGGGCCCGCCGCCCGGTCCATTAAGTTGGATTTGCCCGAGTTCACCCTAGTGGGCGCCACCACGCGAGCGGGGCTGCTGACCTCTCCCCTGCGGGACCGCTTCGGCATCGTGCAGCGCCTGGAGTTTTATAGCGTCGAAGATCTCACGCAAATCGTGCTGCGCTCGGGGCGCAAGCTGTCCATGACCATGGATGAAGCCGGGGCCCGGGAAGTGGCGCGCCGGGCTCGGGGGACGCCGCGTATAGCGAATCGCCTGCTCCGTCGCGTGCGCGATTTTGCCGAGGTGCGCGCCGAGGGACGGGTTGATCAGGCCATTGCCGATCACGCCCTGAACCTCTTGAAGGTCGATGAGCACGGCTTTGACGTGATGGACCGGCGCCTATTGCTGATGCTCATGGATAAGTTTGATGGGGGCCCCGTGGGTGTGGATAGCCTGGCTGCGGCCCTTAGTGAAGAGCGCGACACCATCGAAGACGTCATTGAGCCCTACCTCATCCAGCAGGGCTTCCTCATGCGCACGTCCCGGGGCCGCATGGCCACTCGGCATGCCTACCTGCACTTTGGGCTGGTGCCGCCGGAACGGGTGACCCAGCAAGCCCTAGAGTTGAATAGCCGCCCTGCTGAGCTTGGAGCTGAAGAACACCATGACTGAGTCCCTTTCCATCTGGACCCTGATGAGCGAGGCCACGCTTCTTGTGCAGGGCGTCATGGCGCTGCTCGTGCTGGCGTCCCTCCTGTCCTGGGTGATGATCGTGCAGCGCTTCCAGGTGTTGGGTGCGGCGCGGCGAGAACTCGACGCCTTCGAGGAAGATTTCTGGTCCGGGACGGATTTGCGGGAGATTTACCGGGAGATCACGGAGCGGGAAGAGGGCGTCGGGGCGCAAGGGGCGGAGCAAATTTTCGTGGCGGGGTTTCGGGAGTTTTCCCGCCTCGGTGGCGCCAGCGCCGATCCCGAAGAGGTGCTTCAGGGCGTGCAGCGGGCCATGCGCGTGGCCTTAAGCCGCGAAGAGGAACGCCTCGCCCAGAATCTTCCCTTCCTGGCTACCGTCGGCTCCACCAGTCCCTACGTCGGCCTCTTCGGCACGGTGTGGGGCATCATGAATTCCTTTCGTCAATTGGCCACCGTTAACCAGGCGTCCCTTGCCACCGTTGCCCCGGGCATCTCCGAAGCGCTGATCGCGACGGCCATGGGGCTCTTCGCCGCCATCCCGGCGGTCATTGCCTATAACCGCTTCTCGGCCTCGGTGGATGGGCTGATGGGCCGCTATGACACCTTCGCCGATGAGTTCGCCAGCATTCTGTACCGGTCCCTCTTAAGTGGGCGCCGGGGTAACGGGGCCGCCTAGCCATGCGCCACGAGCGCCCCCGCCGGCGGCCCGTTAGCGAGATCAACGTCGTCCCCTATATCGACGTGATGCTGGTGCTGCTGGTGATCTTTATGGCCACCGCGCCGCTGCTCATGCAGGGGGTGGAGGTTGCGCTGCCGGCGGCGGATAACGCCCCCCTCAAGAAAGGCGAGGAAAAGGACCCCCTCGTGGTGTCTATCGACGCGCAGGGTCAGCTTTGGCTGAACTTGGGCCTGCCCACGGCGGGGGAAGGGCCGGGCCGGGGCGCTACGCGCGTTTCCCTTGGCAACCTGGCGGATCAGGCCACGAAGATTCTGAATACCCGGCCCAGCATTCCGGTCTTTGTGCGGGGCGACGCGGCCGTGCCCTATGGGGCCGTCATTGAGGTGATGAGTGTGCTGCAGAAGGCCGGCGTGCGGGGCGTGGGCCTGGTGACCGAGCCGCCCGACCTCCGCAGTGCGGCTGGCGCCTAGCCGTGGGCGTTCGCGCCTACCTTTGGCCTCTGGCCTGGGCCCTGTTGTTTCATGCGGTGGCTCTTGGCCTGTTCTCGGCGAATTGGGCTTCCCCCTCGAGCCTGCGCCAAAGCAGTACGGCGGAGCCCATGATGGCCGAGCTCCTCACGCTGGTGGCGCCGGCGCCTAAACCGCAGCCCAAGGCCAAACCCAAGCCCAAGCCTAAAGCCAAGGCCAAACCCCAGCCCAAGGCGAAGGCCCCAGCCAAGGCCCCCGCGCCCTTACCCGAGGCGCCGGCCCCGGCCCGGCCAGAAAAGCTCGCCCCGGAGCGCAACGCCCCGCCCGCAGAGGCAGCGCCCCCATCGCCTAGCCTACAAGACCTCCTAGGGACGGACTTCGAGGATGCGGTGGCGGCAGAAGTGGACGCCCAGGCGTCGTCCACGCCGGAAGCCGTGGGTAGCTATGAAGCGGATTTGATGGCCCGGATTGTCGCGGCCTGGTCTCGCCCGCCGAGCGCTCGCAATGGCATGAGCTGTGATTTGCGCCTCACGCTCGTGCCCACGGGGGAACTCGTCAGTGTTACCTTGGTCCGCTCTAGCGGTAACGCAGCTTTTGATCGGTCGGCGGATTTAGCCGTACGACGGGCGGCGCCCTTTCGGGTCCCCGAGGATCCCGCCGTCTTCGATGCCTACTTTCGCACCGTAACCGTCACCTTCTCACCCAACGATTTGAGGTACTGAGCTTTATGGTTTCTTTGCGGACACGCACCTTTGCCGCAGTGTTCCTTCTGGGGCTGCTCAGCCTAGGAGGGGGCGCGCGGGCGGAACTCGCCATCGAGATCACCCAGGGGGTGGATGCGCCTGTGCCGCTGGCGGTGGTGCCCTTTGCCTGGCAGGGGCGGGGTCGGCCCCCGGAAGATCTGGGCAAGATCATTCGCTTTGACCTCGCCCGCAGCGGCCAGTTCGCCATGACGGCGCCGGAGGATATGCTCAGCCTCCCCAGCCGTCCGGAAGATCTCTACGTTCGCGACTGGCGGGTTCAGGGGATTGCCTACGTCCTACTGGGGAGCGTCCGCGCGACCGATCAGGGGGTAGAGGCGCGCTACGCCCTCTTTGATGTTTTCGCGGAACGCTTACTTTTCAACGAAACCCTGGAGGCCCCGGCGAGCCAGCTCCGGGCGCTGGCCCATCGCATTAGCGACCGGGCCTATGAGCAGCTGACCGGTATTCCCGGCGCCTTCTCTACGCGCCTGTTATACGTCGTCGCGCAGAACATCGCGACGGAGCGGGAAACCTTTCGCCTGGAAATGGCCGATGCGGACGGGGCGAATGCTCAGACGCTGCTGAAATCCCGGGAGCCCATCCTATCCGCCAGTTGGTCCCCTGACGGTCAGACGGTGGTGTACGTGTCCTTCGAAACGGGGAAGCCGGCCATCTATCTCCAGGAGATTGCCACGGGGCGCCGGGAGAAGCTTACGGATTTCGAAGGCCTAAACGGTGCGCCGGTGTTTTCCCCCGACGGCAAGCAGTTAGCGCTCGTGCTGTCGGCGGCGGGGAATCCGGATATCTATACACTGGATCTTGAGACTCGCAAATTGCGCCAAATGACCCGCCACTTTGCCATTGATACGGAGCCGAGTTGGACCGCGGATGGCGAGGCCGTGCTATTCACCTCGAACCGGGGCGGCGGGCCGCAAATTTACAAAATGAACGTGCGCTCCCGGGCCATCGAGCGGCTGACCTTTGTGGGCGACTACAACGCGCGGGCGCGGATGCTTGCGGATGGCCGCTATCTGATCTTCGTGCATCGGCGTGAGGGGATTTTCCATATCGCCACCCAGGATCTTGAGCGGGGTACGGTGCAGATCCTTACGGAGACAAGCCTTGACGAGTCGCCGAGCGTAGCGCCCAATGGGTCCATGGCGATTTACGCGACCCGAAGCAACGGCCGCGGTATACTCGCAGTCGTATCGATCGACGGCAGAGTGAAGTATCGTCTACCTTCTACGGAAGGTGATGTGCGTGAGCCTGCTTGGTCCCCGTTTTTGTAGGTTTCAGGGGGCTTTAGGGGTTCAAGCACTGCCGCTGTAGGATTTTTTTTTCGTTGCTGGGACAACACTTTAGGAGCCCGTCATGAAACGCACGTCCTTGCGGACCCTTCTCATTAGCTCGCTTGCCGCATTTGTCCTGGCTGCCTGCCAGAGCACGGGAGAACCGGAAGTTGCGCCGGAGCCCGAGGCCCAAGCACCCGTGGAAACGGCCCCGGCCGCGCCCCCCATGGTGACGCCCGCGCCGCGTCCCGTGACCAACGAAGCAGGCTTTCCCCTTGACGAATCGGGCCGGCCCATTGGCTATGTGTTCTATTTCGATTTCGACCGGACCGAGCTCAAGCCCCGGGCCCGGGCGCTGCTGGCAGAGCATGCCGACTACCTGAAGGATAACGGTGCCGTGCGCATCACGATCCAGGGCCATGCCGATGAGCGCGGCACCCGGGAGTACAACCTGGCCCTCGGGGAGCGTCGCGCCTCGGCAGTTCGGGATTATCTCCAGTCCATGGGCGTTGCCAGCAGCCAGCTGCGCGTCGTGAGCTATGGCGAAGAGCGGCCTGTGGATCCGCGCTCTGCGGAATCCGCCTGGTCGAAGAATCGCCGCGTGGAGCTTGCGTACTAAGTAATGAACGCCCTCCTGCGCGCCGCTCTGGGCGGCGCCCTTCTTTTCGCTCAGGCGGCTCAGGCCGCCCCGGCGCCGGTCGAAGACGCGACCCCTACCTTGAGTCGGCCGCCGGTCCGGAGTTCCGGGCCCGCGGTGAGCGATGGTGTGCCCTACCGGGAGCCCCAGCTCGTGATGGAGTCGGATGCGCCCCAGGCGCCAAGCCGGTCGCCGGACGTGCTCTTTGAGCAGCTTCAAGCGCTCCAAGCGGAAGTGATGATGCTCCGGGGCTTGGTGGAAACCCAGGCAAAGGCCCTTCAGCGCATGGAGACGGCAGCGCGAGATCGCTATATCGATCTAGACCGGCGAGTCGCTCGTCTATCGGGCCTCGCTCCGGCCACCCCGGCGGCCCCGAGCGCGCCCGTGGCGGAAATGGCAACGGCGCAGGGCGCTGTGGCGGTTGCCGGCGACGAGCGTGAAGCCTACGAGGCCGCTTTTGCCCTGACGCGTGATAAGCGCTTTGCCGAGGCCATTCCCGCCTTCAAGGCCTTTATTGAGGCGTTTCCCGCAGGCACCTATGTCCCCAATGCCTGGTATTGGCTTGGGGAGCTCTACCTCGCGCTGGCTAACCCCGATCTCGAGTCTTCCCGCCAGGCCTTCGTGCAGGTGGTCAACCTGTGGCCCGAACACCCCAAGGTGCCCGACGCCCTCTATAAGCTGGGCGTGGTCTACGATCAGCTTGGGGTGTCGAGCGACGCTACCCGCTACTTTCAGCGCGTGCTATCTGAGCATCCGGACAGCGCCGCGGCCCGCCTAACGCAAAGCTATCTCGATCGCCGCGGAGCCTGAGGGTGACTGCTAAGGCGCCGGCGACGCTCCGGATCACGGAAATTTTCTATTCCTTGCAGGGGGAAGCCCGCACCGCGGGGCGGCCGACGGTTTTCGTCCGCCTCACGGGCTGTCCGCTGCGCTGTGGCTACTGCGATACGGCCTACGCCTTCTCCGGGGGTGAACTGCGCACCTTTGAAGCGATTGTGGCCGAGGTGGCGACCTATGAGCCGCGCTTTATCACGGTCACGGGCGGGGAGCCTTTGGCCCAGCCCGGCTGTGGCGCGCTGCTGAAGGTGCTCTGTGATCTTCCCACAGCGCCCGAGGTGTCCCTCGAGACGAGCGGAGCCCTGCCTATTGCGGGCCTCGATGCCCGGGTAAGCGTGGTCCTCGATTTGAAGACACCCGGATCCGGCGAGGTTGGTCGTAATCACTGGGACAACATCGATCAGCTCAAGCCGACCGATCAAGTGAAATTCGTGATCTGCGATCGGGGGGACTACGAATGGGCGCGGATGAAGCTCGAAACCCTGGGCCTTACCGGTCGCGTCCATGACGTGCTCTTCTCCCCGAGTACGGGGGTGCTTGCGCCGGAGGACCTCGCAGGCTGGATTCTGGAAGATCGGCTCCCGGTGCGCATGCAGCTCCAGCTCCATAAGCTCATCTGGGGCGATCGCCCTGGCGTTTAGGAGGTCATCATGACCACAGGTGACAGCCGAAGCGGCCCCCTTCCGCCCGGTGAAGGGCGTCCCGCCGTGGTCTTGCTATCCGGGGGCCTGGATTCCGCCACCGTGCTCGCAGCCACTCGCGCGGCGGGCTATGCCTGCCATGCCGTTGCCTTTGATTATGGCCAGAAGCACCGGTCTGAGCTGACCGCCGCCCGGGCGGTGGCCGAGGCGCTGGGTGCGGAAAGCTTTCGCCTGGTCCGCCTCGATGCGCAGGCCTTTTCGGGCAGCGCCCTAACGGACGACGATCTCGCGGTGCCGGAGAGCCCGACGGAAGGCATCCCCATCACCTATGTTCCGGCCCGAAACACGATTTTCCTAGCTCATGCCCTCGGCGTTGCCGAGGCCCTTGGCGCCACGGATCTCGCCCTGGGCGTGAACGCCGTGGATTACTCCGGGTACCCGGATTGCCGCCCGGCCTTTATCGATGCCTTTGAGGCCCTGGCTAACTTGGCGACGAAAGTTGGAGTGGAAACCGGTGCCTTTAAGGTGCACGCGCCCCTGCTCATGCTCAGCAAGGCGGAGATCATCCGCTGGGGCACCACCCTTGGCGTACCCTACGCGCTCACCGTTTCTTGCTATCAGGCCACGGTGGAAGGGCAGGCCTGTGGACGGTGCGATAGCTGTCGGTTGCGCCGGGAAGGCTTTGAAGCGGCCCGGGTGGCAGACCCCACCGCATATCGCTGAACGCCATTGTCATCGGGGCCGAGATGTCTATAATGCGCCCCTCGCTGCAAATCCTTCTGCGGCACATCGCGTCGGGCCGTTAGCTCAGCGGTAGAGCAGGTGGCTTTTAACCACTTGGTCGATGGTTCGAATCCATCACGGCCCACCATCTTCCTTCCTAGAATGGCCTCGTGATCCCCAGCAGTAAAAAGCCTTGCACCGGCGTGTCCACAAGCGGACTGTCAGCGCGGTCTCCCGTGAGATAGGCCAGGCGCGCCACCGCGGTCCAAGACCATTTTCCCGCCAGCGGTTTGCGCACCACCGCACTTATCGCCACCTGCTCGAGCCCCGAGCCCGCATCAAAGGCGGCAAAGCCCGATGGCCCGGCTTCCTCGGGGCGAATGCCGTACTGGGCGCGCGCGTAGGCCGCGTCCACGAGGCGCAGGCTTGGCCCCAGGCTCCAGAAGCCTTGGGGGCCTAGGCGGCCGCGGCGGGCGACCCCGAGGTCGAGGTAGGCGCCCTCATGGCCCGTGCCCAGGTCCGCCGCAGCTGTGGCACTTAGGCGCCAGGGGCCCTGGTCGCGCTCCCAGAACAGCCGGGCTTCCGTGGCAATGCCAATTTCCTCGAGTCCTGGGGCGTCATCGCGGGTACCAAACCCCGGGGCGAGGGCCACGCCGATCTTGCTTTGGCCCCGGTATAGGTAGGTGCCGAGGCCCTGGGGCACATTGGCAAAGTGGCGGACGCCGCGTTCATCGAGATAGCGAAAATCGAAAATCGGGATAGGGCGGAACTGGTAGCTGTCGCTGCCTGGGCGCTTGGGGTTCACGATGGCGCCGAGGCCAAATTCCTTGAGCCATCCCTGGGGCGGGCCCGGTTGGGCATAGGCTGCGGCGGAACCAAGAAGGCCGACAGCGCAGAGAACGTGCGTGAGGGGGCGTCGCAAAAGCATAGGGGCTCCTGGGGCGGGGGAGGGTGGCCCGTGCGGATGCGCGCCAGTGTAGGCGAAATGCCGGCCCCAAGGGGCCGGCGCGGCGCGTTTTTCCTAGTTCTTCGGCTGAGCGGTCTTCCGAAGATAGGGCAGGGGGCAGGTGATCTCGCCGAAGCGGGCCCGCGCATCGTCGTCGCTTAAGCTGAGCGCGACAATCATTTCGTCCCCGGGCTGCCAGTCTGCTGGGGTGGCCAGGGGCACGCCAAAGGTGGCTTGGAGCGCGTCGAGGGCTCGGAGCACCTCGGCAAAGTTCCGGCCCACGGACATGGGATAGCTCATGGACAGCTGGAGCTTCTTGTCCGGGCTGATGATGAACACCACCCGCACGCTGGCGGAGTCTGCTGCCGTGCGGCCATCGGGCAGATAGGCGCTGGCGGGCAGCATATCCAGGGCCTTGGAGACCGTGAGGTCTTTGTCAGCGATGATGGGGAAGGTGGCCGGGGCGCCCGCGTACTGGGCGATGTCGGCCTTCCAGGCCTTGTGCTCGTCCACCCCATCTACGGAAAGGCCCAGCACCCGCGTATTGCGTGCGGCGAAGGCTTCGGCCAGTTGGGCGACGGCCCCGAATTCCGTGGTGCAAACGGGGGTGAAGTCCTTCGGGTGGCTGAAAATGATGGCCCATTGATCGCCAATCCAGTCGTGGAGGGCGAAGGTGCCTTCGTCCGTGTTGAGGGTGAGGTTGGGCATGGTCTCGCCAATTCGGATTGCCATGAGAAATCTCCTTGATGGGCTAAAAAGGGCGCCACAGCGCCGTTGAGATCATTAGGCTATATACATATAACTATTGGAAATCGATTGTTTTGATGATTTCCATAGCTTTTAACGATCGCTTTTCAGTCGAAGCGCAGCCCGTCGCAGTCGCCTACCTCGCGCCACCCGGCCAACAGCTCAAAAAACCGCACCGGCCCGCGACCATAGCTGCCATTTTGCGCACTCTTGGGGTTTGGTTGCCCCTCGTTGTTGTAGTAGCCCGGGGTGCATTCGGCCTGAAAGGCTTCGCTCATGCGGGATGCTTTCAACATGGTGTCGACCCAGGCCGCTTCGCCTTCCGCCGTGGCTTCTAGGCGCTTGGCGCCGCGTTGCTTGAGCGCGCCGAAAAGGTAGGCCATGTGCTGGGCTCGCTCGTCCATGGCGTGGGGAAAGTTCGTGGTGAAGCCCGATTGCGCGTTTGAGGTGATGAGCAGGTTCGGAAAGCCATGTACGAACAGGCCGTGGAGAGAGCGCATGCCCTCGGCCCAGGCCTCGGAAAGCTTTAGGCCATCGCGGCCGGTCACGTCGTAGCCGGCGCGGTGGGTGAAGGCCGTACCCACCTCGAAGCCCGTAGCGAAAATAATACAGTCCACGGGCGTTTCCACACCGTTGGCCACAACCCCGCGGGCCGTAATCCGTTCTACGCCCTGCCCTGCCGTATCGATGAGGTGCACGTTGGGTTGGTTGAAGGTCGGGAGGTACTCGTCGTGAAAACACGGGCGCTTGCAGAACTGGCGGTACCAGGGCTTGAGGGCCGCTGCCGTGGCGGGGTCTTCGACGACCTCATCCACCCGAGCCCGGATGGCATTCATTTTTTGAAAATCGGCCAGCTCCATGAGCCGGGGGACGTCCTCCCGGGGAATGGCCGAGCCTCGGAAATTGGCCATGGAGATCAGGTTGCGGATGATCTCGGTCCAGCCGTCCATCACGAGGTCCTGTTCAACGACGCCGCCGGAGGTGAGCACGTTGAAGTTCTCCATGCGCGCCTTCTGCCAGCCGGGCGTTAGGCTCGCCGCCCAGGCGGGGTCCGTGGGCCGGTTATTCCGCACGTCGATGGAGGAGGGGGTACGCTGATAAACGTAGAGCGCCTTGGCGGACGCGCCGAGATGGGGAATGCACTGCACGGCGGTGGCGCCCGTACCGATAATCGCTACGCGCTTATCCTGCAGGCCCGTGAGGTGCCCTTCGCTGGAGCCACCGGTGTAGGCGTAATCCCAGCGGCTGGTGTGGAAGGTATGGCCTTCAAAGGCCTCGATGCCAGGCACACCGGGCAGCTTGGGGGTATTTAGGGGGCCGTTGGACATGATGACGAAGCGGGCCTGAAGGGCGTCACCCCGGTTGGTGCGCACAAGCCAGCGCCCGGCGTCTTCCTGCCAGGCGAGGTCCGTAACGGCCGTGTGGAAGAGCGCGCCCTCGTAAAGATCGTAGTGGCGGCCGATGCGCTGGGCATGCGCCAGAATCTCCGACTGAAAGGCGAACTTATGCCGAGGAAGGTAGCCCGTTTCTTCGCACAGCGGCAGGTAGATATAGGCTTCCGTGTCGCAGGCGGCGCCGGGGTAGCGGTTCCAGTACCAGGTGCCGCCGAAGTCGCCCCCGTGCTCTAAGATGCGGACGTCCTCGAAGCCTGCCTCCTTGAGCCGGGCAGCCGTGACCAGGCCGCCAAAGCCACCGCCAATGATTAAATACTCGATCAGATCCGACTGACCTGCGCGAGGCATGACGGCGCCGTAGGGGTCGTCCACGTAGTGGGCCAGGTTGCCTTCGATGCGCGTGTACTGGTTGTTGCCGTCGGGGCGCAGACGCTTGTCGCGCTCGGCGCGGTACTTGGCGCGGAGCGCGTCGGGATCGAAATCAAGGTTGTCAGGATCGATCTGAGCTGCGTTGGTCATGATGTGGCCTCCCTTCCCCGGGCCGGGCGTTTCCCCGACTATGCCATGTTTTCCCTAGGGGTCGATCCTGGCCTTACGGCAAAGAACAGCGGAATACAACGCCTTGCCGAAGGCGCCAGCTTCAGGCATAGAGGTGGGGTTTTGGTGTACGGGCCGCGGGGAGCGACCATGGAAGACGCGTCGGCCCCTGGGGCGCGATTGCCGAATCGCCTCATTTTGATTTACGCCGTCCCCACCATGGGGATTGGCTTTATGTTCTTCTTCGTGGTGCTGTACTCGATGAAGTACGCCACGGATGTGCTCCTCATGGCCCCGGCGGCCGTGTCCCTGATTTTTGGGGTGTCTCGGGTGCTCGACGCGGTCACCGATCCCCTCGCCGGCTATTTCTCCGATCGCACCCAATCGCGCCACGGACGCCGGCGGCCCTGGCTCCTCGGCGCTGCGCTGCCCCTAGGTGGGGCGTTTCTCATGATTTGGGCGGCGCCCCTGGCCCTTCAAGGCGCGGAGCTCGTGGCCTGGATGGCCGTTGCCGTGGTGGCTTTTTATGCGGTCATGACCCTGGTGAATGTGCCCCATCAATCCTGGGGCGCGGAGCTTTCCGAGGACTATCACGAGCGCACGCGCATTTTTGGGATGCGCCATCTCATGACCAATGTGGGTACGGTTACCGCCGTGCTGTGCCTTTACTTCATCACCCAGTCCGACGACCCTCGAGGCCTTGTCCTCCTGCTGACGACGATTTTCTCCGCCTTCACCGTCATCGCCATTGTGTCCGCTGCCCTGTCCTTGCGAGAGCGCACGGAGTTTCAGGGCCGGGGGCCCCAGGCGGTGCTGGGGGTCTACCGGGACCTTGGGCGGAATCCTCATGCTCGCTTGATCATGGTGGTGTACTTCATCGAGTCCCTCGGGGGCTCGACGATCGGGGTCCTCACGCCGTACATGGCCCAGTACGTCATCCTCAATATCTCCTTTCCCCTGGTGGTGCTCACCTACATGATCGCCTCCACGATCACTGTCCCCCTTTGGACCGCCCTGAGTCGGCGCGTGGGGAAGAAAGCCCTGTGGCTGTCGTCCATGGTGGTGACGTCCCTGGGCTTTGGGTGTTTCTTTTTTGTCGGCGAGGGGGATGTGCTGGTGAGCTATGTGCTGGCCTTCATCCTTGGCGCCGCCGGGGGTTGTGGCAACGTGATTGCCCCCTCCGTCACCTCCGACGTGGTCGATTGGGATGAGCTTCAAACGGGCGAGCGCAAGGAGGGAGGTTACTTCGCTGCCTTCAGCTTTATGCAGAAGAGCGCGGCGGGCATCACGGTCATGCTCACGGGCTTTGCCCTTCAGCTATCGGGCTACGTGCCCAATGCCGTGCAAGATGAGACGGTGCGGCTCACCATTAGCAGTCTCTATGCCCTGTTTCCCCTGAGCTGCTATTGCATCGGCGCGCTCCTGTTCACGCGCTTCTCCCTCAACGAGGCCGCGCACGAAAAGGTCAAAGCCTTGCTGGCGGAGCGCCGAGCGAGCCTCAAGCCCGAGGCGGCGTCTTAAGCTGGATTCGTCAGCTTGGCTGCGCGCAGCGCTGCCTTCACCAGCGCGTCCGGGGCCACGGGCTGGCCCAGGGCCGCAAGCGTGCCTAAGCCGCCGGGATTGATCACGTTCGCTTCCAAGAGCTGGCCCCCGCGGAGGTCCAGCCCCGCATAGCCAATCCCGTCTCGCGCCAGGGCCAGGCCCAGGGCGCACGCCGGGGCCCTAAGGGCGCGCGGAAGCGCGGTGAGGTGGGCCGAGCCTCCGGCAGCCAGGTTCCAACCCCCAAGACCAGTGCCGGGGCGGCGCTCGTAGGCGCCAAGGAGCTGGTCGCCGGCCACGAGCAGGCGCCATTCCGGCCCGTCAGAAATTTCCCGCTGAAGTAGCGCGTAGCGGCCGTGGGCTGTGGCCTCCTGCAAGGCCTGAGGTAGGCCGGGATCGTTGCTCGCCCAGAAACCCACTTCTGCGCCAAAGCTCCCTGCGGGCGGTTTGAGGACCCAGCGGCCGCCCCCGGCCTGGGCCTGGGCCAGCAGCCAGGCTGGGTCGGCGCTGGCCCAGCTTTCCGGATGGGGAAAGGGGAGGGGCCGGCCCGGGAAAGGATATTTGCTGTGGTAGAGCAGCAGGGCGCTGGGGCGGCTCACAAAGGGCACGCGCCCTTCCACGCTCTGCAACAGCTGGTGCTTGTCGAGGAAGGCGGCGCGCTGTCCAAAGCCGAGCACCCATAGAAGGTCCGCTTCCAGCAGGGGGCAGAGCATGCCCGTGCCGTCCGCGGCAAGGGGCCCCGCGGGGCCGAGGCGGAGGCTGTCCAGCAGGAGGCTGCGCACCTGCCAGCCGGCGTCCTCGAAGGCCTGGCGGATCAGAGCGGCGTTATCTTCGGGGTTGGCCGGCAAGGCGCCCACGAGCAAGGTGAGCCGAGGCGCGGCGCGGCCTCCGGGGGCCTGGTTGCAATCCGACCGATCCATCCCTATGTTCCTTTCCCCATTCCCCGGGCGGCAACGGAGGCCCCCATGGCAGCACCGAGCCTGGCCGCAATCAGCGTGCCCCAGTTTGTCCCCGAAACCCTCGAGCCCGCCCGCGAGCAGGCCCTGAAGGACGCGATCCGGGAACGCCTCGCGGCGGAAAATGCCGTATTGGTGGCGCACTATTACACCGATCGCGCGGTGCAGGAACTGGCGGAGGAAACGGGGGGCTGCGTGGCCGATTCCTTGGAAATGGCCCGCTTTGGTCAGCAGCACGGGGCCCAAACCCTGGTGGTCGCCGGCGTTCGCTTCATGGGGGAAACGGCGAAAATCCTTTCCCCGGAAAAGCGCGTGCTCATGCCCACCCTCGAGGCCGAGTGTTCTCTCGATCTGGGTTGTCCGCCGGACGCCTTCAGCGCCTTCTGCGATGCCCACCCCGATCGCACCGTCGTGGTCTACGCCAATACCTCCGCGGCGGTGAAGGCGCGGGCTGACTGGGTAGTGACCTCGAGCATTGCCGTGCCCGTGGTGACCCATCTGGCCGCCCAGGGGGAGAAAATCCTTTGGGCCCCAGATAAGCACCTTGGGGGCTATATTCAGAAGGAAACGGGGGCCGATATGGTTCTTTGGGACGGCGCTTGCATCGTCCATGAAGAATTCAAAAGCCAGGGCCTCAGGGACTTGCGCAAGGCCTTCCCAGAGGCGGCGGTGCTGGTGCACCCGGAAAGCCCCGCGGGGGTGGTGGCGCAGGCCGATGTGGTGGGGTCAACCTCGGCCATTCTGAACGCCGCGGCGACGTTGCCGAACAAACAGTTCATCGTCGCGACGGACCGGGGCATCTTCTCCACCTTACAGCGCAAAGTGCCGGGGAAGCAGTTCATTGAAGCGCCCACGGCGGGGAACGGCGCCACTTGCCGCAGCTGTGCCCATTGCCCCTGGATGGCCATGAATGAGCTCGAGGCCATGCTTCAGAGCCTGGAGCAGGGGACCAACGAAATCCACGTGCCCGAGGCCTTGGCGGCGAAGGCCCTGCGGCCCCTTTCGCGTATGCTGGGGTTTCAGGGCCGGGCCTAGCCCGCGAGACGCAGGCGCATCTCCCGTAAATCGGCCATGCGCTGGCTCACCCGAGCCGTCATGGGGTAGTCGTCTTCGATGAGCTGCAGGGCATAGCGTAGGTGCTGCAGGGCATTGTCGATGGCGCCGTGAAGCTGGAAGTATTCGGCCCGCGCCCGATGCACGGCGATGATATCCCCGGCGAGCCCTGCGGTTTCCGCGAGCGCATACCAGATGCTTTCGTCCTGGGGGCGAGCTCGGGCTAAGGCTTCCAGCACGCCCTGGGCGGCGCTGTGATGGCCCGCGGCGGTGAGGGCATTCGCGTAGGCGCGGCGGAGGGGGTACACCCCGGGGCTGACGCGCAGGGCGCCGTCCAGCCGCGCGAGCGCCTCCCCGGCACGTCCCTGGGCCAGCAAAAGATCGACGGCGGCCAGGGTATAGGCGACGTTATCCGGATCCTTCTCCAGGAGGGGCGCGAGCGCCGTTTCCGCCTCCCGGTGCCGGCCCTGGGCCGTGAGGGCCAGTACGAGCCCATAGCGCGGCGCGGCGGCAAGCTGGGTACGCCCATCTTCGAGTTCTGCGCGGAAGCGCTGTTCCGCTTCCTGGGGGCTAGCAGCCAGCATCAAGCGGACCCGCGCCCGCATCAGCTGGTAGGGCAGGGAAAGGGGATAGGCCTTGCGCGGATAGGCCGACGCCTGGGATCGGGCGTCGGCGATGCGCGATTCGGTCACCGGGTGGGTAAGCATGAATTCCGGCAGGCGCCGGGAAAAGCGGTTGACGTCGGCCATGTGTTCGAACATGCGCGAGGCAGCCCAGGGGTCCATATCGGCCCGCACCATGGTTTCGATACCCAGGCGGTCGGCTTCCCGTTCCCTCGATCGGCTGTAGCGCAGCTGGTTTTGCTGGGAAACGGCTTGGGCGCTGGCAAGGGCCGCCAGGCCCGCATCCCCCCCCACGGTGGCCATGAGGGCCGCGCTGGCGAGCACGGCGGCCAGGAAGGGTAGGCTGGCTTGGCGCTGGGCTTCCACTCCGCGGGCAAAGTGGCGCTGGGAAAGGTGCGCCAGTTCGTGGGCCAAAATGCTGGAGAACTCGTGCACCGTGGCGGCTTGCGCGTAGGTGCCAAAGTGGATGCCGACAATGCCCCCGGGGGCGGCGAAGGCGTTGATGGGCGCGGCGTCAATGAGCACGAGCTTGAGCTGCGCTTCCTTAAGATCGCTAGAGGCGGCCAGCCGATAGAGCAGGGCTTCCGTCCAATAGTGGAGCAGGGGGTCGCCGCGGGTGGGTAGCTGGGCGCGAAGCTGGCGCAGGAAATCATCCCCGAGCATGGCCTCCACTTCCGGGGAAACGATGCCCGAGCTGGCATCGCCGAGCACGGGCAAGTCATCGGCTGGCGCAGGTAATGCTGAGGCCGGCAGCAAGGCAAGGACGGCGCCGAGCACGGCGGCGCGCGCAGCAGACAGCGGGCTTGGCATGGCTCCATTCCTCGGGAAAGGGGGCCGGCCCTTCGTCGGCGCGGCCGATAGGCGTACTATGGCACGGCTTAGGCGCAAACGGGGACGGAAGCGGAGTTCATGAGCGAGCGCGAGGAACTGGAAGAGCTGGACGCGTCGGGGCTCACCTGCCCCATGCCCCTTTTGAAAGCTAAGCGCGCGCTCAACGCGTTGCCTGTGGGGGCTCGGCTGCGAATTCGCGCCACCGATCCCGGCGCCCCCCGAGATTTTGAAGTCTTTTGTCGTCAAAGTGGCCATGAGCTCCTGACCTCGACGGTCCAAGAAGGGACCTTCGAGATCACCCTTCGGAAGGTTTAGACCCTATGAAACCCTTGGAGTTCGTTCGCGCTTGGATCGATCGCCATCTCGCGCACGAGGAAGCGCTGCTCCTCCTGCTCTTGCTTGGGCTGGGCCTGGCGCTGGTGATGTGGCTGGGCGGCACGCTCGCCCCAGCGCTCACGGCGCTTGTCTTTGCCTTCATCCTGCAGGGCGTGGTGACGCGCCTGCGCAGCTGGGCCGTGCCGGAGCGGCTCGCGGTGTGGAGTGCCTTTGGGCTCTTCGTGACCGTGGTGCTGCTGCTGTGCTTCTTTATTCTGCCCCTCATTGGTCGCCAGCTCTATGGCTTTGTGGAGGCCCTGCCGAGCATCCTTGATCAGGTCCAGGCCTTCGCCCGGGGGCTTCCGGAGCGCTACCCCACCTTGCTGACCCAGGCCCAAATCGATACGGGGATCGATCGGGCCCGGGAAGAACTCGTGGCCGCCGGCCAGATCGTGCTCGAATGGCTCTTCTCTCGCCTCGGTTCCCTCGTCAGCATCGTGATCTATCTTGTGCTCGTGCCCATCTTGGTTTTTTTCTTTTTGAACGACCGCGCCCGGCTGCTCGGCTGGGCTCAGAGCTTCCTGCCCCCGGAGCGGCCCATGCTGGATCAGGTGGGGGCTGAAATGAACGTGCAGATTGCCAACTACGTGCGCGGCAAGGCCCTGGAGATCTTGATCGTTGGAAGCGCCGCCTTTGCCCTGTTCTGGGCCTTTGGCCTGAACTACGCGGCGCTGCTGGCCGTGCTCGTGGGCTTTTCCGTGCTCATTCCCTTTGTGGGGGCCACCCTCGCGACCTTCCCCGTGGCGCTTGTCGCCTTTGGGCAGTTTGGCTGGGGCCTCGATTTCGGTTGGGTGCTTCTGGCCTACGGTATTCTTCAGGCGCTCGATGGAAACGTCCTCGTGCCCCTGCTCTTTTCCGAAGCGGTGGATCTTCACCCCGTGGCCATCATCATCGCCGTGCTGGCCTTTGGCGGCATCTGGGGCTTTTGGGGCGTGTTTTTTGCCATTCCCCTGGCCAGCCTGATCAAGGCCGTGATGAACGCCTGGCCCACGACCCGTGAGGCGCCTGGCGCCTAGCACCGGAATCCTGGGCGCGCCTAGCCCTTGCCCTGGCGAGGGCGGTACCATGGCCGCCGCTCGCGCGCTCCGTCGCCGCTTAAGGACAGTTCAAGCATGTTTACCGGCAGTTACGTGGCCCTGGTCACGCCCATGACTGAAGCTCGTGCCCTCGATTGGGGAGCGCTTGACGCCCTGGTGGACTGGCACCTCGAAGCAGGCACCCACGGCTTTGTCCCCGTGGGCACGACGGGAGAATCGCCGACCCTGGATATTCCCGATCACCTGAAGGTGATTGAGCGGGTGATTCAGCGGGTCGCCGGCCGCCGGCCCGTTCTGGCCGGCACGGGCTCGAATGCGACGGATGAGGCCATCCTGATGACCCGGGAGGCCCACGCTATGGGCGCTTCGGGGTCCTTGCAGGTGACGCCGTACTACAACAAGCCTACGCAGGAAGGGCTTTATCAGCATTTTTCGGCCATTGCGGATGCGGTCCCCCTGCCCGTGGTGCTGTACAACGTGCCGGGTCGCACGGTGGTGGATCTGCTGCCCGAGACGGTGGGACGCCTTGCGGCCCACCCCCTGATTGTGGCGCTTAAGGAGGCGACGGGGTCGGCGGAGCGCATCGTCGAACTGAAGGCGCAGGTGCCCGGCGACTTCGCGCTCCTGAGCGGCGAGGACGGCATGAACGTGGCGCTCATGGAAGCTGGCTGTGTGGGGGTGATTTCCGTTACGGCCAATGTGGTGCCTGCGGCCCTGGCAAAAATTTGCGAGGCGGCCCTGGCGGGGGATTTCGCCACCGCGCGAGCGCTCGATGCGCCCTTAACTGCGCTCCATGAAGCGCTCTTTCTTGAGCCGAACCCCATTCCCGTGAAATGGGCGCTGGCGGCCATGGGACGCGTGGAGGGGGGGCTGCGCTTGCCCCTGACGCCGCTGAGCGAAAGCGCGCAGGCGCCGCTTCGCGCCGCTATGGCAGGGCTTGGCTTGCTGGAGGAGCGTCCCTAATGCGTATTGCCCTTAGCGGTATGGTCGTGTTGGCGCTGGGTTTATCGGGCTGCAGCTACCTCTACGGCGATAAGGCCCTGATTAAAACTCGGGAAGACGCCTATCGAGAAGCGCGGGAAACGGCGCCGCCCCGGATTCCCGCGGGGCTTGATGGGTCCGTGCTGCGCGATCAAATGGCCGTGCCCGAGGTGCTGGGCATGGAAACCTACCGGCAGCTTGAGGATTACCCTCTGCCACGGCCTGCGTCCCTATTCGCCCCGGAGGAAGAGCTCCAGGTGCGCATTCAGCGCTTTGACGGCGATGAATGGGTGGTGGCCCCGAGCACGCCCTCGGCCGTCTGGCCGCGCATCAAGCAGTTCCTGAGTGATAACGGGGTCACGGTGGTGCGCGAAGTGCCGGAGGCGGGCATCCTTGAAACGGAAACCCTCGAGCTCACCCTCAAGGGGCGCTATCGGGACATCGTCCGGACCGTGCTTTCGGACACCGCGCCGGGGCCCTTCGAGACGGTCCAGCTGCGGGTGGAGCAAGCGGTGCGCGCCGGTGCGACGGAAATTCACCTGGTGGTGCTGTCTACCGCAGAGGCGCCGGAGCGCGACGGCCTTGCCTGGCCCGAGCGGTCAGCGCGCGTTGATGCCGCTTCGGCCCTCGTTCGCGAGCTCGCCAACTACCTTGCCGCAGAGGTGCCCGGCGGCGGGATCTCCCTTCGAGCGCAGAACATTGCCTCCCAGGCGAAGGCGGAAGTGCTCATTCTCCGGGGCCTGCCGCCGCGCCTGCGCCTCCGCCTCAGCGAAGCGCGAGCCTGGGCGACCCTCACCAGCGCCTTCAGTAACGCCTTGATTTCCGTTTCCGAAAGCGATCGGGAAAGCGGTACGGTGCGCTTCACTTTCAATCCGGATCAGTTCGCCGGAGACGAACCCTCTTGGCTAGGCCGGGCCCTGCGCGCCCTCCGTCCCGGGCCGAAGGATGGGCGCGCCTACACGCTGCGCCTGGAAGCGGGCACCGATGGCTTCGACGCCGTGGTGTTCGATGAGGCCGGGGAGGCGCCCGTGGATCGGGAAACGGGAGAGCAGATTCTCACCGTGCTGCGTGAGTTCGCGAGCTAGGGGCCGGACATGCTGAGCGTTGCTTCCTTGGGCAGCGGCAGCCGGGGCAATGCCACGGTGGTGCGCAGTGGGGATCAGTGCATCCTCATCGATTGCGGCTTCAACTTTAAGCAGCTGAGTGCCCGCCTCGTGCCCGCGGGCCTGACGCCCGATGATCTCACCGCCGTGCTCGTTACCCATGAGCACGCGGATCACGCCAGCGGCATCGGTGTGCTTGCCCGGCGTACTCGGGTGCCGGTATATGCGACGCGGGGTACATGGCGGGGCATGAATCTTACCCCGGGGCCGAAGGACGGTTGCCTCCGTGGCGAGCACAGCCTCACCCTGGGTTCGGTCACCGTGCGCGCCGTGACGGTCCCCCACGATGC
>JADHNU010000062.1 GCA_016779325.1 Pseudomonadales bacterium | reverse complement strand
GCAGCTTCCCGGACCGGGGCGCTCGGCGGAGGCGGCGGAGCCGCGGTGGTGGTCTCTTCGTTGTAATCATCCCAGCTCAGCACTGTGATTCCTCCTTGGTACGTCGTTTAGGCGCCCGTTGCCATTCGTGTGCGCGGCCTACTGGCACGCTTCGCAGTCTGGATCGTCGAGGGAGCAAGCCATGGGCACGGGGGCCGGGCCAGCGGACAGATCGGGGGCCGTATCTGCCATCGGTGCCGGGGCTGCTGCCGCCGGTGCCGGGGTTGCTTCGCTCTTTGCCGATACGGCGTTGAGCTTGCTGCCCTCCACCGTGGACTTCTCCGTGGAGGTGGCCCCCAGGGCGCGGAGGTAGTAGGTAGTCTTTAGGCCGGAGAGCCAGGCCATCTTATAGGTGATATCGAGCTTCTTCCCCGAGGCACCCTTGATGTACAGGTTCAGGGATTGGGCCTGGTCGAGCCACTTCTGCCGGCGCGAGCCTGCTTCCACCAGCCACCGCGGCTCCACTTCGAAGGCCGTCGCGTAGAGGGCCTTCAGGGCCTCGGGCACGCGGTCGATTTCCTGGAGGCTGCCGTCGTAGTACTTGAGGTCGTTGACCATGACCTTGTCCCAGAGCCCGTTGGCCTTGAGGTCGCGAACCAGATAGGGGTTCACTACGGTGAATTCCCCGGAGAGGTTCGATTTCACGTAGAGGTTTTGGTAGGTCGGCTCGATGGACTGGGACACCCCGGTAATATTGGCAATGGTCGCCGTCGGCGCAATGGCCATCACGTTGGAGTTCCGCATGCCCTGGGTCCGGACCTTCTCCCGTACCGCGTCCCAGTCGAGGCGCTGCGTTTCGTCCATCTGCAGGTACTGATCGCCGCGCTCCCGGCGGAGGATGGCGATGGAGTCGATGGGGAGAATGCCCCGGCTCCACAGCGATCCTTCAAAGCTGTTATAGCGGCCCCGCTCCACGGCGAGATCGCTGGAAGCTTGAATCGCGAAATAGCTGATGGCCTCCATGGAGCTGTCGGCGAATTCCATCGCTTCGCTGGAGCTGTAGGCGAGGCGCTGCTTGTAGAGTGCGTCCTGGAAGCCCATGAGGCCGAGGCCCACGGGGCGGTGCCGAATGTTCGAACGCCGGGCCTGGGGCACGGAGTAGTAGTTAATGTCGATGACGTTATCGAGCATGCGCACAGCGGTGCGCACGGTTTTCTCGAGCTTCGCCATATCCAGCCCGCTTTCCGTGGTGTGCTGAGCCAGGTTCACGGACCCGAGGTTACACACGGCGATTTCGTCTTCGCTGGTGTTCAGGGTGATTTCCGTGCACAGGTTCGAGGAGTGCACCACGCCCACGTGCTGCTGGGGCGAACGCAGGTTACAGCTGTCCTTAAAGGTGATCCAGGGGTGGCCCGTTTCAAAGACCATGGACAGCATCTTGCGCCAGAGATCGGCGGCGCGAAGGCGGCGGAAGTTCGTGAGTTCCCCGCGACCGGCCATGGCCTCATAGGCCTCGTAGCGGGCTTCGAAGGCGGTGCCGGTGAGGTCGTGGAGATCCGGCGTATCGCTCGGGGAGAAGAGGGTCCAGGCGCCGTCTTCCATGACCCGTTTCATGAACAGGTCGGGGATCCAGTTCGCCGTGTTCATATCGTGGGTGCGGCGGCGGTCGTCGCCGGTGTTCTTCCGCAGTTCGAGGAATTCCTCGATATCCAGGTGCCAGCTTTCCAGGTACGCGCAGACCGCCCCCTTCCGCTTGCCGCCCTGATTCACGGCCACGGCGGTGTCGTTGACCACCTTCAAGAAAGGCACCACGCCCTGGCTCTTGCCGTTCGTGCCTTTGATGTAGGCGCCCATGGCCCGCACCGGCGTCCAGTCGTTGCCGAGGCCGCCCGCAAACTTGGACAGCATGGCGTTGTCGTGGATGGCGCCGAAGATGCCGTGGAGATCGTCTGGCACCGTCGTGAGATAGCAGGAAGAGAGCTGGGGCCGCAGGGTACCCGCGTTGAAGAGCGTGGGCGTCGACGACATGTAGTCGAAGGACGAGAGGAGCTCGTAGAACTCGATGGCGCGAGCTTCCCGGTCCTCTTCCTGAATCGCGAGGCCCATGGCCACACGCATAAAGAAACACTGGGGCAGCTCAATGCGCGTTTCTTCGGAATGCAGGAAGTAGCGATCGTAGAGCGTCTGGAGCCCAAGGTAGGTGAACTTGAGGTCGCCCTCGGCCTTGAGGGCCTTGCCGAGTTGGTCGAGGTCGAAGCGGGCCAGCTCTGGGTCAAGAAGCTCAAGTTCCACGCCGCGCTGAATGTAGGCGCCGAAGGCCGGGGCGTAGAGCCCTTCCATCTGTCCCTGGGTGGCGGTGTAGTCGCCTTCGGGGGCGTCCGCGCGGCGCACGTCCAAGAAGGTTAGGGCTTCCCGGCGGAGCTCATCGGCGAGGAGGCGCGCCGTGGCGTAGGTGTAGTTGGGCTCTTCTTCCACCAGGGTGCGTGCGCTAATCACGAGCGAGGTGCCCACGTCGGCCTGGGAAATGCCGTCGAACATGTTCTTTAGCGCTTCGTCGAGAATGCGCTGCCCATCCACCCCTTCGAGGCCCTGGCTGGCCTCCTGGACCACCACCCGGAGGCGGTCGACGTCCAAGGATTGGGTGGTGCCGTCGTCGAGGGTGACGTTGATGCCCGTATCCCGTGGTACTTCCACTGCCTCCACGGCGCGCTCTGCCTCCCGGGCCTGGGCGCGAGATTCGCGGTAGAGCACGTAGGAGCGAGCCACGCGCTGTTCCCCGGAGCGCATAAGGGCCAGTTCGACCTGATCCTGGATGTCTTCGATGTGCACCGTGCCGCCGGAGGGCATGCGGCGCTTAAAGGTGCCCGTGACCTGGCTGGCGAGATCGGCGACGAGTTCGCGGATGCGGGAGCTGGCAGCGGCGTTACCCCCCTCAACGGCGAGAAAGGCTTTCGTGATGGCCACAGCGATTTTGCTTTCGTCGTAGCTGACCACCGTGCCGTTGCGCTTGATGGTGCGCAGCTGCCCCGGCGCCGTGGCGTCAAGCGTGGAACGCTGAGTAGCGGGGCTCGATCCTGCCCCTAGGGCCCCGGCAGCGGGTGCGGTGGTGCCGTAAGCGGTTTGCGATTCAGTCTGCATGGTGCCATTGCCCCCAAAGAATTCACCGTCGCTGGGCTCGCCGTGCTCTGGCCCGAGACGAATATCAATATGTTGTGTCTAGCGTTCTGTCCTCGCCCGTCGCCTTGGGCCTCGCCATCCTTGGAGGCATAACCCTTTGGCTTTGCTGCTTTGCCGCCCCATGCCGCAGCTGTCTACGCTGTTTTGGCGGTTTCTGAAGGCAAAAGGGCTCCATGCCACTCAAGACGAGGAACCACTGTAGACGCTAGATATGGGGGAGTGCAAGGCACTTCTGCCCCATATACAGGGGTTTTTCCACAGGCCCTGTGGATAACCCCCCTAACCCGCTCACAAAGGTTGTGGATAACCGTGCTAAGGCTTCAGATTTCTTACATTTTCTTTTCTTTCCTACGTCGTCCTAGGGACAACGTGGGAATGGAAAAAGTCTACCCTCGCTAGATATGGTATGTATACCTATACAGTAACCGCTCGTCGAGTGACCCGGTAGCATCGGCGAAAAGCGCACTCTGGCACGCCTAGGCGGCCGGATAGGAAAGGGGAGAGACCGCAATGCGACCTGTTCTGGCTTTGGACCAGGGAACCTCCAGTTCCCGTGCGATTCTTTTTGATGACGGCGGCGCGGTGCTGGCCGTGGCCCAAACCCCCTTTGCCCAGGCCTATCCCGCCGATGGCTGGGTGGAGCACGATGCGGAGGAGATTTGGCAGACCACCCTGACCGTGGCTCGGGAGGCCCTCGCCAAGGGGGGCGTTGCTGCTCACGATCTGCTGGCCGTGGGTATCACCAATCAGCGGGAAACCACGGTGCTCTGGGATCGGTCCACGGGACTGCCCGTGGCCCCGGCCATTGTTTGGCAGGATCGCCGCACCGCGGAGCGCTGCGAAGCCTTGCGGGCTGAGGGCCTCGAGCCCCAGGTCACGGCGGAGACTGGGCTATGCCTTGATCCCTACTTCTCCGGCACCAAGCTGGCCTGGCTCCTGGATCAGGATCCGGCTCTGCGGGCGCGAGCGGAGGCCGGGGCCCTGGCCTTCGGTACCATCGATAGCTGGCTCATCTACCGCCTGACGGGCGGCGCCGTACACGCGACGGATGCCACCAATGCCTCCCGGACCCTGCTTTGGAACATCCACGATGGCGTCTGGTCCGCGGGGCTCTGCGAGGCCCTGGCCATTCCTTCGGCCGTGCTCCCGGAGGTCCGAGACAGCGCCGGCTTCTTCGGCGAAGTGGTGCCAGCCCATCTCGGGGCTGCCGTGCCGATCTTTGGCGTGGCGGGGGATCAGCAGGCGGCCCTCTTCGGGCAAGCCTGCCTGGCGCGAGGGGATGCGAAGAGCACCTTCGGCACCGGCTGCTTCGCCATGAGCCACTGTGGCACGGAGGCACGCCTCTCTCAGCATCGCCTGCTCACCACCGTGGCCGTGCAGCTTGGCGGCGTGCGCCAGTATGCCCTCGAGGGCAGCATCTTCGTGGCCGGAGCCGCGGTGCAATGGCTCCGCGATCGCCTTGGGGTGATCGCCTCGGCGGGGGAGACGGCGGAGGTCCTCGCCCGTACCCAGGGGGATGCAAAGGGCGTCTACCTCGTGCCGGCCTTTGCGGGCCTCGGGGCTCCGCACTGGGATCCCGACGCCCGGGGCCTCGTGACCGGCATGACCCTGGCTACGGGGCGTGACGAGCTGGTCACGGCGACCGTGGCCTCCGTGGCCTTCCAGATGCGAGATCTCCTCGACGCCATGAGCGAGGATGGGGCGCGCCCCGCTCGCCTTCGCATCGACGGGGGCATGGTAGTGAATGACGCGTTCTGTCAGCTTCTGGCCGATACGCTTGAGCTGCCCGTGGAGCGTCCGCAGCTGGCCGAGCTCACCGCGGCGGGGGCTGCGGCCCTCGCCGCCCTGGGGGCGGGCCATTACGCTGCGCCGGAGCAGGTGCGGGCCCAGTGGCGTTTAGATCGGGCTTTTGAGCCGAAGCGCAGCGCCGATCAAGTAGGTGCCGCCCTCGCGGGCTGGCGCCGCGCTGTGGCTCTGGCCCGGAGCGCTTAAAAAACCATCGCTGTTTGAGGGCGCTTCGGCGCTAAGGAATCCCCATGAGCGGACGCAGGGACGCGGCCCCCATGATGTTCTCGGCCTTCGGCCTGGCTCTGCTTTGGGGCTTGACCCTCGGGGCCCCCGGGGAGGTGCTCTCCGCGGCGCTCCTGCTATTACCGGCGCAATGGCTGTTGCCTGCGGCCCCGCCGCCTCGCTGGGTGCCTTGGCTAGGCGCGGGGCTGCTTGCCCTCGGCGGCGCCGGAGCCCTGGCATCGGCCGGTTATCTCGAAGAAGGGCTCGTCTGGGGCGCCGCTCTTCTGGTCCTTCACCACGGCCGCCAGGACCTAGAAGCGCGCCTGGCCGCCCTGGAGGAAGCCAGTCATCACGATGCGCTGACCGGCGCCTTCAATCGCCATCGCCTACCGCATCTCGAGGCGTCGCTTGGGGGGGCCGGGGCCGTGCTGATCTACCTCGATATCGATGGCTTTAAGGCGCTGAATCGGGCCCGGGGGCAGGGGGCGGGGGATAGGGCGCTGCGACGCTTGACCGAGGCCCTGGGCGCCGTGCCCGTGGTGCGCATGGGGGGAGACGAGTTTCTCGTGTTTTATGGCGAGACTGCGCTGGGTGAGGCCGCGACGGCTATGGTTGAGGCCTACCTTCAGACCGTGCATCGGGCGCTCACGGAGGACGGGCTGTCCTTCTGCGCTGGCCTTGCGCCCCTCGAAGGCTCCCTGGCTCGAGGACTGGCCCAGGCTGAGGAGGCCCTGCGGCAAGCGAAGGCTCGGGGGCCGGGTCAGCTGTGCTGGGGACGTGGCGTTCGCTAGCAGGCGCGCGCTAGCGCGCGTCCTTTAATAGGTACTCTAGGAGCGCTTTCTGGGAGTGCAGGCGATTGCCCGCCTCCTCGAAGGCCACGGAGCGGGGATCTTCAAGAAGGTCCTCGGAAATCTCTTCCCCCCGGTGCGCGGGGAGGCAGTGCATGAAGAGTACCTCGTCCTTAGCGCGATCGAGTAGGCGCTGGTTCACCTGGAAGCCCTGGAAGCGGCGCAGGCGCAGCAGCTGCTGATCTTCGTGGCCCATGGAGGACCACACGTCCGTAACGACGAGATCGGCGTTCTCCACCGCGGCTTCCGGGTCGTGGCCCAGGGTCGTGCGATCGCCGTAGCGCCGAAGCCATTCCGCGTTGGGCTCGAAGCCCCGGGGGCAGGCCACGGCCAAATCAAACTGATAAACGTGGGAGGCAATCACGTAGCTCTGGCACATGTTGAAGCCGTCGCCAATAAAGGCCACGCGCTTGCCCTGAATGGGGCCCCGATGGCTGTAGTAGGTCTGCATGTCCGCCAGCACCTGGCAGGGGTGCTCTCGGGAGGACATGGCGTTGATCACGGGAATGGCCGCCGCTTCGGCAAAGTTGTCGATCTTGGTTTGATCCGGGGTGCGGATCATGGCCACGTCGACCATCTCGGAGAGCACGCGCGCCGCATCTTCGACCAGCTCCCCCCGGCCCAGCTGCGTATCCCGGGCCGACAGGAAAATCGCGTGCCCCCCGAGCTGAGCCATACCCGCCTCGAAGGCCACCCGGGTGCGGGTAGAGGCCTGCTCAAACAGCATGGCTAGGGTTTTGCCCTTCAGGGTGGCCTCGTGCTGCCCCGCGGCGTGGGCCGTGCGGAGCGCCATGGCGCGATCAATGAGGGCCTCGTGTGTGGCGAGATCGAAATCCGCCACCGAAAGATAATGCGTCAGCGTCATGCCTCGGGTCCTTGCTGCGCGGTGCGCAGAGTTAGCTGCGGATGAGCTCGACGACCTGGTCGACGATTTGGTCGGCTTCGGCGTCTGTCAGAATGAAGGGCGGGAGAAGGCGAATCACCGTTCCCTGGGTGACGTTTAGAAGGAGCCGGGCCTCCAGCGCGCGCTCCACGAAGCGCTCCGGCGCCTCGGCGAGTTCGATGCCCAGCATCAGGCCGCAGCCCCGCACTTCGCGCACCCGGTTGTCTCCCGCGAGGGCTTGCTTAAAGCGGCTTTGCATGCGATCGCCGAGGGCGGCCACTCGGGGCAGGGTATCCCCGTTGGTGAGCACGGAGAGGGTGGCAAGGGCGGCCGCGCAGGCCAGGGGGTTGCCCCCGAAGGTCGAGCCATGGGTCCCCGGGCCCAGCACCTCATGGGCGGCGCCACCGGTAAGGGCCGCGCCGATGGGGAAGCCATTGGCAATGCCCTTCGCGGTGGTCAGCACGTCGGGCATGATCCCGGCGTGTTCGTGGGCGAAGAGGCGCCCGGTACGCCCGGCGCCGCTTTGCACTTCATCGAGCATGAGCAGCCAGCCCTTGGCATCGCACAGGGCCCGGAGCCCCGGGAGGTAGTCCGCCGGCGGCACCACAATGCCCCCTTCACCCTGGATGGGTTCAACGAACACCGCCACCACGTTGCTTTGATGCTCCGCGATGCTTTCCACCGCCGCCAAATCGCCGAAGGGGGCCCGCACGAAGCCGGGGACGAGGGGCTCGAAGCCCGCTTGCACCTTGCGATTACCCGTGGCCGTGAGGGTGGCCATGGTGCGACCGTGGAAGGCCCCTTCCATCACAACGATCGTCGGGTTGGTGACGCCCTTGCGGTGGCCATAGAGCCGGGCCAGCTTGATGGCGGCTTCGTTGGCCTCGGCGCCGGAATTGCCGAAGAAGGCCTGCTTCATGCCCGTGAGGCTGCAAAGGCGTTCGGCCAGCTGTTCCTGTAAGGGGACGCGATAGAGATTGGAAGTGTGGATCAGCGTGCGGGCTTGCTCAGCAATGGCCTCGGCGACGACGGGATTGGCGTGGCCTAGGCCGCAGACGGCGATGCCGGAAAGGGCATCGAGGTAGCTCTGGCCATCCTCGTCGGTTAGTCGCGCACCGGCGCCGCTGACGAAGGCCACGGGAAGACGCGCATAGGTATTCATCACGGAGGCGGAAGCCACGACCCACTCCTCAAAAAACAAAACGGCGACCCAAATGTCGCCAAGCGCGTATGCTACGGTGCGCCCACCCTGGAGGCAATTTATCTAGGCCCTTTCTTCAAGCTTTCTGAGGCTTTAGCGGTCATTTAGGGGCGTGAAAGAGGGTCCTGCGGGAGAGCTCATGGACGGAATCGCGTTGGCGCTCCTGGCGCACCGCGCTAGCGCCCTCTGTGACGAGATGGGCGTAGTGCTTCGGCGCACGGCGCTGTCGCCTAATATCAAGGATCGGCTTGATTACTCCTGCGCCCTTTTTGACGCCGAGGGGGCGCTGTTCGCCCAGGCTGCCCATATCCCTGTGCACCTTGGCAGCATGGCCTACGCCCTTCGTGACGTGGTGCGCCAGTTCCCCTGGGCGCCGGGGGATGCGGTGGTGTTTAACGACCCCTTCCTCGGGGGCACGCATCTTCCCGACGTCACCGTGGTGGTGCCGACGTTTCTCTCCGGGACCCTCCTGGGTTTCGCTGTTACCCGCGCTCACCACGCGCACATCGGTGCCGCCGTGCCGGGCTCCATGCCCCTGTCCCAACGCCTTGAGGAGGAGGGTCTGTGCCTTTCCCCCACCTACCTGCAGCGCGGTGGCGCGATGCCCGAGGCCACCTTCGCAGCGCTCGCTAGCCTCCTTCGGGGGCCACGCCCTAGCCCTGATGCCTGGCGCACGGCGTCGGGCCTCGAAGACTTCGCCGCTCAGCTCGCGAGCGCCCAGGCCGGGGCAACAGCCCTGTCGGCCCTCGCGGAGAAGGAAGGGGGGGCGGAGGCCCTCGCGGCGGGGGTGGAGGCCCTTCATGACTATGGAGAACGCCTCGCCCGGCAGGCCCTGGCGGCGCTCCCGGAGGGGCGCTTTGAAGCCGAGGACGCACTCGATAGCGACGGCTTTTCCAGAGAGCCCATCCCGCTCCGGGTGACCATCACCCTGCAAGGGGGCCGGGCGACGGTGGACTTTACGGGTTCTTCACCCATGGTATCGGGCAACCTCAACTGCCCAGCGGCGGTAACCGCGGCGGGAGTGTTCTACGCCTTCCGCTGCCTCATGCCGCCCCAAACGCCGGCGAGCGCCGGCGCCTTTCGGCCCATCGACTTGGTGCTTCCCACCCCCTCCCTCCTAGCGGCGGAGGCCCCGGCGGCGGTGGCGGCGGGGAACGTGGAAACCTCCATGCGCGTGGTGGACGTGGTGCTTCGGGCCCTGGCCCCGGCCCTCCCGGAGCGCATGCCCGCGGCAAGCCAAGGCACCATGAATAATATTGCCCTCGGTGCCGGGGGCGATGACCCCTGGGACTATTACGAAACCTTAGCTGGAGGGCATGGCGCTTCAGCCCAGGGCCCTGGAGCCTCGGCGCAGCACAGCCACATGACCAACACCCTCAATACCCCCATCGAGAGCGTGGAGCTTCACTATCCCCTGCGGGTGCTCGCCTACGGGCTTCGCAGCGGCTCCGGGGGCGCGGGGCGTCACGCCGGGGGGGAAGGGGTGCTTCGCCGCTATGCGTTCCTGGCGCAGGCAACCCTGACCCTCCTCTCAGAGCGGCGGAGCCTGGCCCCCTGGGGCCTCGCCGGCGGCGAGGCGGGGCAGCCGGGACGTAATGTCTTAAATGGCGTAGAGCTTCCGGGAAAGGTGAGCTGCAAAGTGGCGCCCGGGGATGTGCTGACCGTCGAGACCCCCGGGGGTGGAGGCTACGGCGAACAGGCGCTGGAGCCTCGCCCATAAAAAAGGGTCGGCAGCGGCCGACCCTTTTCGTCTCTCGTTAAGCGTTCCCGCTTAGAACTCCATGCGGATGCCCAGGCGGATCCGATAGACCGAGTTGCCGGCGCTGTCGAAGCCCGTGGGGTCGGCGTCGAAGTCCGTGTAGCGATAGACGCAGGCGCTCTGAGACGTACAGGTCGTCCGGTAGGCGTCGCCGCTCAGCGCCGTGGCGCCATTGACACCGTTGGCCGCCAGGTCCGCAGCGCTGATGAGATCTGCCTGCACGATGTTTGCCTGACCGAAGCGCGGGCCGTTGGAGAAGGTGCCCCACTCGTCGTTTAGGAGATTGAGAAAGTTCTCGATATCCAGCTGAAGCTTGATCCGGTTCTCGCCGACAAAGCGGTCGATGCCAGGAATGGAGGGCAGGTCCTGCTGCAGACGAAGATCCCAAATGTTGTTCCACACGCTGCTCTGGGCGTTGACGGCTTGGATCCCGCCGGGGATGCCCTTGCGGTCGAGGTAGGCGAAGAAGCCATCGACGTCGAAGTTTTCCCCGTAAACCACAGCGCCGTCGTTCCGGCCCGTGGGCACGTAGAGCGGGTTGTTATCAAAGGGGCTTTCCCCGAGGCCCGCGCGGCCGAAGAGGTGGGTCGAGCGGTTGATGTCATAGGTCAGGGTGTAGGGGTCCTGACGCAGGATCTGACCGAAGACGTCTACCCGGGTCTTGAGGCCCCGGAAGAACTCCTTCTCGTAGCCCAGGTTCACCTTAAAGGCGTGCTCAACCTCAAAGGGGGACACGCGGGGCTGGGGATT
>JADHNU010000017.1 GCA_016779325.1 Pseudomonadales bacterium | reverse complement strand
ACAACGTGAAGCTGGCAGTGGATTTGATTGCGCCGATCGCGATGGACGAAGGGCTTCGCTTCGCTATCCGTGAGGGTGGTCGGACCGTGGGCGCTGGCGTGGTCGCTAAGATCATCGAGTAAGCCCTGCGCCTTCGGGCAAAGGAGGGGCTCCCGGCGCTGGGAAAATTAAAGTGCAATTTCCTGGCGCCAGGAGCGAACTTTTAGTTGACGGCATGGGGCGGCATCCCTAGAATTCCGCCTCCCTAATTCGGGATCCCATCCCAGTTAGCTTGCTAAGAATTGTGCCCCGCTTGAGCGACGCTCGCAGGGCTGGAGTTGCATACCAGTGCAAAATCAGCGCATTCGAATTCGACTGAAGGCCTTCGACCACCGCCTGATCGATATCTCTGCTCAAGAGATCGTCGACACGGCCAAGCGCACCGGCGCCCAGGTTCATGGCCCCATCCCTCTGCCGACGCGGAAGGAAAAGTACACGGTCCTAATTTCTCCGCACGTCAACAAGGACGCGCGAGATCAGTACGAAATTCGTACCCACAAGCGAATGATGGACATCGTCGAGCCGACGGAAAAGACCGTTGACGCGCTGATGAAGCTTGATCTCGCCGCAGGTGTGGATGTGCAAATTAGCCTCGGCTAAACCGAGGTCGTAGGGCGGGTGTTTGCGCTTCCGGGCGCCACGTAAAACACCCAGACGCCAGTCGGCGTCAAACAGGGTCGCAATCGGCGGCTAGCGGTATTGGGTTCCGGCGCAGCCACGCCTTCGGGGTGGTCTGCGCCGTTTTCATCGAGGCCCCCAGGGGGCTCCGTGAGAGGCAAGTACCATGACCATTGGAGTCGTAGGGCGGAAAACCGGCATGACCCGCATCTTTACGGAAGATGGGGCCAGCATCCCGGTGACCGTGATTGAAGTCAGCCCGAATCGGGTCACCCAGGTCCGGGATGCCGAAAAAGACGGCTACCGCGCGGTTCAGGTTACCACCGGCGAGCGACGCGCCCGCCGCGTAACGAAGGCGCAAGCTGGGCATTTCGCAAAGGCCGGCTCGGCGCCGGGTCGGGGCCTCTGGGAGTTCCGGCTTGGTGAAGGCGAAGGCGACGATCTCGCACCGGGCACCGAGTTGGGTGTCAGCGTGTTCGAGTCCGTCAAGCAAGTTGACGTAACGGGCACGTCGAAGGGTAAGGGCTACGCCGGCGCGGTAAAGCGTTGGAACTTCCGTACCCAAGACGCCACCCACGGTAACTCTCTTTCTCACCGAGCGCCGGGCTCGATTGGCCAGTGCCAGACTCCGGGTCGGGTGTTCAAGGGTAAGAAAATGTCGGGTCAGCTTGGCAACGAGCGGGTGACGGTCCAGAGCCTTGAGCTCGTTCGCGTCGATGCCGAGCGGGGCTTGTTGCTGGTGAAAGGGGCTATTCCCGGGGCGCCGGGTTCGGACGTCATCGTCCGTCCGGCAGTGAAGGCTCGGAAGAGCGCCTAACGGCCTAGGCAGCAGAGGAAATTCGGATGAATCTGAACATCGCAGCGCCAGGGGCTGGTGCAGACAAAGCGGTCGAGGTCTCGGAAGTGACCTTTGGGCGTGAGTTCAACGAAGCCCTGGTGCATCAAGTTGTGGTTGCTTACCTTGCTGGCGCACGGCAAGGGACGCGGGCACAGAAAACTCGTGCAGAGGTTCGCGGCGGTGGCCGTAAGCCGTGGCGGCAGAAGGGCACGGGGCGCGCGCGCGCCGGCTCTATCCGCAGCCCGATTTGGCGTGGGGGCGGCACCACCTTTGCGGCACGGCCGCAGGACCACAGCCAAAAAGTGAATCGGAAGATGTATCGCGGCGCTATGCGCTCCATCCTCTCCGAGCTGGTCCGTCAGGAGCGTCTCGTCATCGTTGAGCAGTTTGCTCCAGAAACGCCGAAGACGAAGGCGTTGGTGGCCCAACTTGAGGCGCTGTCTCTTGGGAACGTGCTCATCGTGACCGAAGCCATGGACGAAAACCTTTACCTCGCGTCCCGCAACCTTAAGGACGTCGACGTACGCGACGTGGCAGCAACGGATCCCGTCTGCCTGATCGCTCACGAGAAGGTGCTGATGACCGTCGAGGCCCTGAAGAAGTTCGAGGAGCAGCTGGCATGAACCAAGAGCGTCTGCTTCAAGTGATCTTGTCCCCGCACGTGTCGGAAAAAGCGGCTCGGGCGGCGGAAGGGGAGAACGCGTACGCCTTTAAGGTGAGCCGCGATGCTTCCAAGCCCGAGATTCGCGCCGCCGTCGAAATGCTGTTTGAAGTCAGCGTGGTCGATGTGCGGACTGTAAATGTGAAAGGCAAAAGCAAGCGCACGGCTCGCGGTATGTCGCGCCGTAAGGACTGGAAAAAGGCCTACGTTCGCGTGGCAGACGGCCAGTCCATCGACTTTGCGCCGGTTGAGTAACGGGGAAATCTGATGGCCGTTATCAAAGCGAAACCCACGTCAGCAGGCCGGCGCTTCGTCGTTAAGGTCGTGACGCCGGAGCTCCACAAGGGCGCTCCCCACAAGCCGCTGCTCGAGAAGCAGTCCAGCACCGGTGGCCGCAACAGTGCGGGCCGTGTGTCGACCCGTCATCGGGGCGGCGGCCACAAGCATCACTACCGCCTGATTGACTTCAAGCGGAATAAAGACGGTATTCCTGGCGTGGTGGAGCGGTTGGAGTATGACCCCAACCGGAGCGCCCACATTGCGCTGATCAAGTACGCCGATGGCGAGCGCCGCTACATTCTTGCGCCCCGCGGCGTGAGCGCCGGTGCGCCGGTCCAGTCCGGGACCGACGCGCCGATCAAGCCAGGCAACGCCATGCCGCTGCGTAACGTGCCCGTGGGAACCATGGTGCACAACATCGAGCTCAAGCCTGGCAAGGGCGGGCAGATTGCTCGTTCCGCTGGCGCGGGTGTGCAGCTCGTGGCGCGGGAAGGGAGCTACGCCACGCTGCGACTTCGGTCCGGCGAAATGCGTCGCGTACTCGTAGAGTGCCGCGCAACCATTGGCGAAGTCGGTAACTCTGAGCACAGCCTCCGTTCTCTCGGTAAGGCCGGTGCGAAGCGCTGGCGTGGTGTGCGCCCCACCGTTCGAGGTGTGGCGATGAACCCCGTCGATCACCCGCATGGTGGGGGTGAGGGGCGTACTTCTGGTGGTCGGCATCCTGTGTCGCCCTGGGGTATGCCCACGAAGGGCCATAAGACGCGCAGTAACAAGCGCACGGATAAAATGATTGTGCGCCGTCGGCGCGCGCGTAAATAGCGCGTCATCGAGCGATAGGAGAACAGCGTGCCTCGTTCACTCCACAAAGGACCTTTTGTCGATCTGCACCTTGTAAAGAAGGTGGAGAAGGCAGTTGAAAGCAATGATAAGCGGCCGATTAAGACCTGGTCGCGGCGCTCCATGGTGCTGCCCGAGATGGTTGGGCTCACTATTGCAGTGCACAACGGAAAGCAGCATGTGCCCGTGCTCATCAACGAAGAGATGGTGGGCCACAAGCTCGGAGAGTTCGCGTTGACGCGGACCTTCCGGGGTCACGTCGCTGACAAAAAGTCGCGTCGCTAACGGGCTGGGCGAGGAAAAGACGATGGAAGTCTCTGCAACAGCAAAGCGTATTCGGATCTCTGCGCAAAAAGTGCGCCTGGTGGCGGATCAGATTCGCGGCCTGGGCGTGGCGCAAGCGCTCGATATTTTGAACTTCAGCACCAAGGCTGCCTCCACGCCGGTTCGTAAGGCGCTTGAGTCGGCCATTGCAAACGCCGAGCACAACGATGGTGCGGACGTCGATGAGCTTCGGGTAGCAAAGATTTTTGTGAACGAGGGGATGACCCTCAAGCGGATTAAGCCTCGCGCGAAAGGCCGGGCGGACCGCATTTTTAAGCGCACCTGCCACATTACCGTGGCGGTATCGGACGACTGAGGCGTCGTCCTCAAAGCGACAGCTGGGAGAAGGACCACATGGGTCAGAAAGTAAACCCCGTCGGCTTTAGGCTCGGCATTGTTCGTGACCACAACTCGGTGTGGTATGCGGACAGCCGAAGCTACGCAGATAAGCTGCACAACGATCTGGAAGTGCGGTCGTTTCTGCGGGAGCGGTTGGCGAGCGCCTCGGTGAGCAAGATTCACATTGAGCGCCCTGCGGAGACCGCGCGCATTACCATCCACACTGCTCGTCCTGGCATCGTCATCGGGAAGAAGGGTGAGGACGTTGAGCGTCTCCGGAGTGATGTGGCGCGCCTGATGGGTGTGCCCGTGCACATCAACATTGAAGAGATTCGTAAGCCCGAGCTGGATGCCTACTTGGCTGCCCAAAACGTTGCACAGCAGCTTGAGCGTCGAGTGCAGTTCCGTCGGGCCATGCGTCGTGTGCTTCAGAACGCCATGCGCCTCGGGGCTCAGGGGATGCGGATCCGAGTTGCGGGCCGGCTCGGTGGTGCAGATATCGCCCGCTCCGAGACCTATCGCGAAGGTCGGGTTCCCCTGCACACGCTGCGCGCGGATATCGATTACGCCACGGCGGAAGCCAACACCACCTACGGCGTGATTGGCGTGAAGGTGTGGATCTTCAAGGGTGAAATCATTGGGTCGCGGGACGAGTCCGCGCAAGCTGCCGCCAACTAAGGCGCGCGACGTAGCTACGGGATAGAGAAACATGCTTCAGCCCAAGCGTACTAAGTTCAGAAAGCAGCAGAAGGGACGCAATCGCGGTCTTGCCGAGCGCGGTAGCAGCGTCAGCTTCGGAGAATTCGCCCTAAAGGCCGTTGGCCGGGGCCGGATGACCGCTCGGCAGATTGAAGCGGGTCGTCGCGCCATGACCCGGCGCGTTCGCCGGGGCGGAAAGATTTGGATTCGGGTTTTCCCGGACAAGCCGATCACCCAAAAGCCTCTGGAAGTCCGTCAGGGTAAGGGGAAAGGTAGCGTTGAATACTGGGTGTGCCAGATTCAGCCGGGTCGGGTTCTTTATGAAATGGAAGGGGTCTCCGAGGACGTTGCGCGCGATGCGTTTCGCCTGGCGGCGGCAAAGCTGCCCTTTGAGACCACCTTCGTGAAGCGGACGGTGATGTGATGAAGGCAAGCGAACTGCGAGATAAGTCCGAGGCCGAGCTCAAGGAGTCGCTGCTCAAGCTGCTCCGGGATCAGTTCAACCTTCGCATGCAGAAGGGCAGCGGGCAGCTGGGCCAGTCCCATCTGCTCGGGCAAACGCGCCGGGACATCGCCCGGGTGCGCACCGTGCTTCGGCAGAAGCAGGCGGTGCAGTCGTGAGTGAGACGCAAATGATGAGCGAAAAGCAAAGCAATCCCCGCACCCTGAACGGGACGGTGGTGAGCAATAAGATGGATAAGACCATCGTGGTTTTGGTGGAGCGCCGGGTTCAGCACCCGCTCTACGGGAAAATCGTTCGTCGGTCGAGCAAGGTTCATGCTCACGACGCGCAAAACGAGTGTGAAGTGGGTGACGTGGTGACCGTGCGCGAAGCGCCGCCCATGTCGAAGACGAAGACGTGGCAGCTGGTCAGCATTGACGAGCGCCCCGCCAAGGTTTGATGCGAAAGACGCGATGGGGCAGAGCCTGCCCCAAGCTGGAGAACGGCGATGATTCAGACGCAAACGATGTTGGAGATCGCGGATAACAGTGGTGCGCGTCGCGTGATGTGCATCAAGGTTTTGGGCGGGTCCCACCGTCGCTACGCGGGCGTTGGCGACGTGATCAAGGTCACGATCAAGGAAGCGAACCCCCGGGGCCGCGTCAAGAAGGGGCAGGTGGTGAACGCCGTGGTGGTGCGGACCCGTAAGGGTGTGCGTCGGCCCGACGGCTCCATTATTCGCTTCGATGACAATGCGGCGGTGCTGCTTAACAACAACCTGCAGCCCATCGGCACGCGTATCTTTGGCCCGGTCACGCGGGAACTGCGCAGCGAAAGCTTTATGCGCATTGTTTCCCTCGCGCCGGAAGTGCTCTAAGCGCGCGGGGTCTGGGAGAGGAACATGCGAAAGATTCGTAGGAATGACCAGGTCACGGTGCTTACGGGCCGTGACAAAGGGAAGCGAGGCGAAGTGCTCCGCGTGATGGATGACGGGCGCGCCCTTGTTTCGGGTATCAATATTGTGAAGAAGCACACCCGCCCCGATCCCATGCGCGGGATTCAGGGAGGAATCGTCGAGAAGGAAGCGCCGATTCAGCTTTCGAACCTGGCGCTGTGGAATCCTGAAGCGGAGCGCGGCGATCGCGTCGGCTTCCGGGTGGAAGACGGCAAGAAGGTTCGCTTCTTCAAGTCCACCGGCAAGACCATCGGGTCCTGAGGAACTAGGCGGCCATGACTAAGCTTTACGAACAGTATCGCGGCGAGATTGTCCCGAAACTCATGGAGCAATTCTCCTATGCTTCGGTGATGGAAGTGCCCCGGCTGGAAAAGATCACCCTAAACATGGGTCTCGGCGAAGCCATCGGTGATAAGAAGATCATCGAGGCGGCAACTAACGATATGGCGCTGATCAGCGGTCAGAAGCCCGTCGTCACGGTGGCACGGAAGTCGGTCGCGGGGTTCAAGATTCGCGATGGCTATCCCATTGGTTGCAAGGTCACGCTTCGCCGCGGGCGCATGTATGAATTCCTTGAGCGCCTGATTGCTATTGCGATCCCTCGCCAGCGCGACTTCCGCGGTTTGTCCGCGAAGTCCTTCGATGGTCGTGGGAACTACGCGATGGGCTTCAGCGAGCAGATCGTGTTCCCTGAGATTGATTACGACAAGGTCGAC
Source organism: Pseudomonadales bacterium (assembly GCA_016779325.1). Classification (GTDB taxonomy): domain Bacteria; phylum Pseudomonadota; class Gammaproteobacteria; order Pseudomonadales; family Azotimanducaceae; genus Salivita. The sequence goes on along the minus strand of JADHNU010000017.1, from coordinate 40,091 downwards.
ACGCTTCGTGGTTTAGATATCTGTATCACCACCACGGCGAAGAACGACGAGGAAGGCCGCGCCTTGCTCACGGCCTTTAATTTTCCCTTTCGTACGGCAGGACAAGCGTAATGGCGAAGGTTTCCATGGTAGAGCGCGAGAAGAAGCGCGCGAAGACGGTTCAACGCTACGCAAAGAAGCGGGCGGAGCTTAAGGCGGTCATCAGCGATCGCAGCGCCTCGGAAGAGGATCGTTGGGAGGCGCAGCAGCAGCTACAAAAGCTCCCGCGTAACGCCAGCCCGAGCCGTCAGCAGCGTCGGTGCCGGGTTACGGGCCGGCCCCATGGGGTCTATCGTAAGTTTGGTTTGGGCCGTAACAAGCTCCGGGAAGCCGCCATGCGCGGTGATGTGCCGGGCCTTGTTATGTCCAGCTGGTAAGGGATAGGAGCGCGCCATGAGTATGCAAGATCCCCTGTCCGACCTTCTCACTCGTCTGCGGAACGCGCAGGCGCGGAAGAAGCCCACGGTGGCCATGCCGTCTTCCAAGGCCAAGCTCGCGGTTCTCGCGGTGCTGCGCGAGGAAGGCTACATCACGGATTTCTCCGTGGATGAAGGCGTTAAGCCGGTGGTAACGGTGGCACTGAAGTATCACAACGGGGAGCCGGTGATCGAAGAGATCGCGCGCGTATCGCGGCCCGGGCTCCGCAACTATAAAGCCTGCGACGCACTTCCGAAGGTTCGGGGGGGCTTGGGCGTGGCGATCGTCAGCACCAATCGTGGGGTGATGACGGATCGAGCGGCTCGGGCCCAGGGCGTAGGCGGCGAGGTGCTCTGCACCGTCTTTTGATGAGCGAATAGAGCTATGTCGAGAGTTGCAAAAAATCCGATCCAGATCCCCCAGGGCGTGCAAGTTCAGATTGCCGAGGGGGCGCTCAAGATCAAGGGGGCCAAGGGCGAGCTGTCCATGGATGTGCACCCTGCCGTGGCCGTGGCCGAAGCCGATGGCGTTCTGTCCTTCGCACCGGCAGATGAGTCTGCAACGGGCGGCTGGGCGCAATGTGGCACAGCCCGAGCGTTGGCACAGAACATGGTGACCGGCGTGACGAAAGGCTTCGAGCGTAAGCTTCAGCTGGTGGGCGTGGGTTATCGGGCTCAGGCTCAGGGTCGCGCCGTCAACCTGTCCCTCGGGTTCTCTCACCCGGTGGTGTACCAGCTGCCGGAAGGAATCGACGCGGAAACCCCGTCGCAAACGGAAATCGTAATTCGCGGCATCTGCAAGCAGAAGGTTGGCCAGGTGTCTGCGGAAATTCGTCGCTTCCGGCCCCCGGAGCCCTATAAGGGAAAGGGTGTGCGTTACGCGGATGAGCATGTCCGTCGTAAGGAAGCGAAGAAGAAGTAATTTTTTTAGCGCCCGCTGTCGGGCTCTTTGGATGAGTGCGAGATCAGCATGAAACCGAATCAGAAAAAAGTAGCGCGACTTCGTCGCGCGCGTCGCGCCCGGTCCCATATGCGGACCCTTGGAGCGGTGCGTCTGTGCGTCCATCGGACGCCCCGCCACATGTATGCGCAGGTCATTTCTGCCGATGGCGGTACGGTGCTTGCCTCTGCTTCAACCCTAGACGCCAGCCTTCGGGAAGGTGCTACGGGAAACGCAGACGCGGCGGCTAAGGTGGGTAAGTTGATCGCCGAGCGGGCTGTGGGTGCAGGTATTTCAGAGGTTGCCTTCGATCGTTCCGGGTATCGCTACCACGGGCGTGTCAAAGCGCTAGCAGACGCGGCGCGTGAAGCCGGTTTGCAGTTCTAAGGAAAGCATCATGGCCTATACGGAAGAAATCAAAGAAGAAGGTCTGGTCGAGAAGCTTGTCCAGATTAATCGCGTTGCCAAGGTCGTTAAGGGTGGCCGCATCTTCGGTTTTACGGCGCTCGCCGTGGTCGGTGATGGCGCTGGCCGTGTGGGCTTTGGTCGCGGTAAGGCGCGGGAAGTGCCGGTTGCCATCCAGAAGGCCATGGAGGCGGCGCGCCGCAATATGGCTGATGTGGATCTCGACGGCAGCACCATTTGGTACCCGACCACGGGTATCCATGGCGCGTCCAAGGTGTACATGCAGCCGGCCTCGGAAGGTACGGGTGTAATTGCCGGTGGTGCCATGCGGGCCGTGTTGGAAGCCGCGGGCGTGCATAACGTGCTTGCCAAGTGCTATGGCTCCACGAACCCCGTGAACGTCGTGAACGCGACTTTCAAGGCACTGAAGAATATCCGCTCCCCGGGAGCCATTGCGGCGAAGCGGGGCAAGAGCGTCGAAGAGCTTTCAGCTTAAGACGTCGAGGAGAACAGTCATGGCGGACAGCAAAATTCGGGTAACGCAGATTCGCAGCACGGCGGGTCGCTTAAAGAAGCACATTGCCTGCGTACATGGCCTCGGGCTTCGTCGCATTGGGCACAGCGTTGAGGTAGAAGACACGCCTTCCGTGCGCGGCATGATCAACAAAGTCCCGTATCTCGTTCGGGTTGAGGGAGAGTAAGGGCATGCGTCTTAACGATCTGAAAGCCGGTCCGGGTAGCCGTTCCGCGAAGAAGCGGGTGGGTCGCGGTACCTCCAGCGGTATGGGTAAGACCGCGGGTCGCGGTGTTAAGGGCCAAACCTCCCGTACCGGCGGCGGCATTCGTCCCGGTTTCGAAGGCGGCCAGATGCCGCTCCAGCGTCGCGTGCCGAAGTTCGGTTTCCAGTCCCGTATTGGCCGGGTGACGGCGGAGGTACGGCTGGGCGAGCTGGGCAAGGTGGATGGGGCTGAAGTGACGCTGGAAACCCTGAAAGCCGCCAACGTCATTCGTCGTGATATGCGTCGGGCCCGCATTATGCTGTCTGGGGAAATTAGCCAGGCGTATACGGTTAAGGGGCTCGCCGTGAGCAAAGGCGCGCGCGCGGCCATCGAAGCCGCCGGCGGAAGCGTGGTCGACGAGGTTGCGTCTGCCGAGGCGAGCAACGGAGACGCCTAAGGGCGATCCGGGAGACAGGGCATGGCCGTCGATCCGAAATCCCTAGCAGGCGCGCAGGCAGGTGTGCAGGAGCTGATCCGGCGCATCCTGTTTGTGCTGATTGCCTTGCTGGTGTATCGCATCGGCACCCATATCCCGATCCCGGGCATTGATCCCGTGCGTTTGCGGCAGCTCTTTGAGCAGAACCAGGGCGGGATCCTTGAGTTATTTAATATGTTTTCCGGGGGCGCGCTTGAGCGCATGAGCATTCTCGCCCTTGGGGTAATGCCCTATATCACGGCCTCCATCATTATGAATTTGCTCACGGCGATGGATCCGCGCCTTGAGCAGCTTCGCAAGGAAGGGGAAGCCGGGCGTCGAAAGATTATGCAGTACACCCGGTACGGCACGGTGGCGATTGCGCTGGTGCAGGGCTGGGGGATGTCCGTAGGCCTCGCCTCTCAGGGGCTGACCTACACCACGGGGATGGGTTTTTACTTCGTGGCGACCGTATCACTTGTCACCGGCGCGATCTTCATGATGTGGCTTGGAGAGCAGATCACCGAGCGCGGTGTGGGGAACGGCATCTCCATGTTGATCTTCGCGGGGATTGTGGCGGGTTTTCCGGCGGCCATTGGACAGAGCTTTGAGGCGGCACGGCAGGGCGACATCAACATCATCGCCCTCCTGGTGATCGCCGCCCTAGCCGTCGCGATTATTGCCTTTGTGGTTTATGTGGAACGGGGTCAACGGCGAATTGTCGTGAACTATGCCAAGCGCCAGCAGGGCCGGCGGGTGTATCAGGCGCAGACGTCCCATTTGCCCCTGAAGGTGAACATGGCGGGGGTTATCCCGGCCATTTTCGCGAGCAGCTTGCTTCTGGCGCCGGCCACCATTGCCCAGTGGTTCGGGCAGACGCCGGGCATGGAATGGCTTCAGGAGATCGCTCTGGCGCTTTCCCCGGGTAACTTCCTTTATGTATTGCTGTTCGCCGGCGGGATTATTTTCTTCTGCTTCTTCTACACGGCGTTGATGTTTAACCCGAAGGAGATTGCAGAGAATTTGAAGCGGCAGGGTGCCTATGTTCCGGGGATTCGTCCCGGCCAGCATACGGCAAAGCACATCGATGACATTACGACGCGGCTGACTATGTTTGGGTCTTTGTACATTGCCGCCGTATGTCTGCTGCCGGAGTTTTTGGTGGTGGGTTTTGACGTCACCTTTCGCTTGGGCGGAACGGCGATGTTGATCGTGGTGGTGGTCTCCATGGACTTCATGGCGCAGGTGCAGTCGCACTTGATGTCCAGCCAGTACGCGAAGTTGATGGAGCGGTCCAATCTCCAGAGCTATGGAAAAGGTGCGCGTCGCTAAACGCGAAGCCAGGAGTGAGTCATGAAGGTTAGAGCGTCTGTTCGGAAGATTTGCCGGAACTGCAAGATTATCCGTCGCCACGGTAGTGTGCGCGTGATCTGTTCTGCCGAGCCCCGCCATAAGCAGCGCCAGGGCTAAGTAAAACATTTGATTTGTTAAGGGTTTGCAGCTAATCTTTCGCGCCTTTTTTCTGGCGCAGGCTGTCGCCCTGGGAACCGAGGAGTGCCATAAATGGCCCGTATCGCCGGCGTCAATATTCCGGACAACAAGCACGCGGAAATCTCGCTGACCTACATCTATGGGATCGGCCGGACCGCGGCAAAGAAGCTGTGCGACACCGTTGGCGTGGCGCGGACCGCTCGTATCGGTGATCTCACCGACGGCGAGCTTGACGCGCTTCGTAACGAGATCGCGAAGATGCCCGTGGAAGGGGATCTTCGCCGAGAGGTGTCCATGAACATCAAGCGTCTCATGGACTTGGGGTGTTACCGGGGTATTCGCCATCGCCGGGGCCTACCCTTGCGGGGGCAGCGCACCAAAACCAATGCGCGTACCCGTAAGGGCCCGACGCGCCCGATTCGTAAGTAAAGAAGGCCGAGGCGGCCCCGCTAGGCGGCCGCGCTGCGAAAGGATTGTTAGCTCATGGCTGAAGCCAGCTCAAAGAAGCGTGTGAAGAAAGTCGTGGTGGATGGGGTTGCCCACATCCACGCGTCCTTTAACAACACGATCATTACGATTTCGGATCGTCAGGGGAATGCGCTGTGCTGGGCAACCTCTGGCGGCAGCGGTTTCCGGGGTTCGCGGAAGTCCACGCCCTTTGCCGCGCAGGTTGCGGCTGAGCGTGCCGGCACGGCGGCCTTGGATTACGGCATGAAAAACCTTGACGTTTACGTGAAGGGGCCGGGGCCGGGTCGGGAATCGGCGGTGCGTGCGCTTAACGGTGTGGGGTTCCGCATCGCAAGCATCACGGATGTGACCCCTATCCCCCACAATGGATGCCGTCCGCCTAAGAAGCGTCGGGTTTAACGTCCGCTCGCGGACTGAACGCAGGAGATTCTGATGGCCCGCTATACCGGCCCGAGATTGAAGTTAGCACGTCGCGAAGGCACCGATCTGATGCTCACCAGTGGTGTGCGTCCGCTCGATTCTAAATGCAAAGCCGAGGCGCCCCCGGGGCAGCACGGCGCCCGTCGGCAGCGGCCGTCGGATTATGCGGTTCAGCTGCGCGAGAAGCAGAAGGTGCGTCGGATTTATGGCGTGCTTGAGCGGCAGTTCCGCAACTACTACAAGCGTGCTGATCGCCAGAAGGGTGCCACCGGCGAGAACCTTTTGCGGGCGCTGGAAAGCCGCCTGGACAATGTGGTTTATCGCTTAGGCTTGGGCTCAACGCGTGCCGAAGCACGGCAGCTAGTGTCCCACAAGAGCATCGAAGTGAACGGTGCTTTGGTGAACATTGCGTCTTATCAGGTGAAGCCTGACGACGTGATCTCTGTGCGTGAAAAGGCGAAGAGCCAGCTGCGGATTCAAGCCGCACTCCAGCTCTCTGCCCAGCGCGCCCCCTGTGAGTGGCTTGAGTTCGACGCCAGCAAGCTGGCCGGTACCTTCAAGCGCCACCCGGATCGGGGCGAGCTCTCTGCCGAGATCAACGAAAACCTGATCGTCGAGCTTTACTCCAAGTAACCGAATCTAGGGCAGGTCACGACATGGCACGATCCGTCACCGAATTCCTGACACCGAAGAACATTCAGGTTCAGGAAATCAGCAAGACCCGTGCGAAGGTTACGCTTGAGCCTCTCGAGCGGGGCTTCGGTCATACCCTCGGCAATACGCTGCGCCGCATCCTGTTGTCGTCGATGCCCGGCTGCGCCGTCACCGATGTGCAGATTGATGGCGTACAGCACGAGTACAGCGCTATCGAAGGGGTACAAGAGGATGTCATCGAGATCCTTCTTAACCTTAAAGGCTTGGCTGTGCGGATGCATGGCGCGGATGAAGCGACGCTGACGGTCTCCAGGAGCGGGGCAGGCGTGGTTACGGCTGGCGATCTGCAGTTGCCTGCTGACGTGGAGCTTGTGAATCCCGAGCATCACATTGCGACGCTGAATAGCGGCGGTAAGCTGAAGATGGAGATTCGCATCGCTCGCGGTCGAGGTTATGAGCCCGCTGATGCCCGCCGCCGGGAGGAAGATGAAACCCGTCCCATCGGGGTCCTGCTTCTCGACGCGACCTTCAGCCCGATCTATCGCGTTGCCTACAGCGTTGAGGCGGCCCGGGTGGAGCAGCGCACGGACCTCGATAAGCTGATCATCGATCTCGAGACCAATGGCACCATCGAGCCGGAAGAAGCCATTCGTCGCGCGGCCACTATTCTTCAGCAGCAGCTCGCGGTGTTTGTGGATCTGGAAGGCCAGTCAGAGCCGACGGCGATGGAGAGCGAGGAGCAGATCGACCCCATTCTTCTGCGGCCCGTGGATGATCTTGAGTTGACCGTTCGCAGTGCTAACTGCTTGAAGGCCGAGAATATCTATTATATCGGCGACCTCATTCAGCGTACGGAAGTTGAGCTTCTGAAGACGCCGAACCTCGGCAAGAAGTCGCTCACGGAAATCAAGGACGTGCTTGCGTCCCGGGGCCTCTCCCTAGGTATGCGTCTAGATAGCTGGCCGCCCGCAAGCCTTAAGAAAGATGACAAGGCGATCGCCTAAGATCTGCATCGTCGCTAAGCGTCAAGGAAACCGAAGTCATGCGTCACCGTAAAAGTGGTCGTCAGCTTAACCGCAACAGCTCTCATCGGACGGCAATGTTCCGCAACATGGCGGTGTCGTTGATTGAGCATGAAGTCATTAAGACGACTTTGCCCAAGGCGAAGGAGCTTCGCCGCGTGGCCGAGCCGTTGATTACTCTGGCGAAGGAAGATTCCGTCGCTAACCGTCGTCTCGCGTTTAGCCGGACCCGGAGCAAGGAAGCTGTGGGCAAGCTCTTCACGGAGATCGGCCCTCGGTATGCGGAGCGTCCCGGCGGTTATACGCGTATTCTTAAGTGCGGCTTCCGGGCCGGAGATGCGGCCCCCATGGCGTTGGTTGAACTCGTTGATCGGCCCATGCCTGACCTTGACGACGTCGAGGATGAGGCGGTGGAAGCAGAAGACGAAGGCTAAGCGAATTCGGCCTTCGAATTGAAAAACGGCGCCTCGGCGCCGTTTTTTTTGCCCGGCCTGCGGCCTAGGCCCGGCGTTTACGGGGCTTGAGGTAAGGGGCTAGGAAGCGACCGGTCACCGAGTGGCTATTCTTCGCCACGGCTTCCGGCGTTCCCTCGGCGACGATGCGGCCCCCTCCGGACCCCCCTTCGGGCCCCAAGTCTAAGAGCCAGTCGGCGGTCTTGATGACGTCGAGATTGTGTTCAATCACCACTACCGTGTTCCCGTGGTCCCGCAGGCGGTGGAGTACCTCAAGGAGCAGCTCGATGTCTTGGAAGTGCAAGCCGGTCGTGGGTTCATCAAGGATATAGAGCGTGTTGCCCGTATCGCGCTTGGAGAGCTCCCGAGCGAGTTTGACCCGCTGGGCCTCGCCACCAGAAAGGGTCGTGGCACTTTGGCCTAGGCGAACGTAGCTGAGGCCCACATCCATCAGGGTTTGAAGCTTTCTCGCCAGTACGGGAATGGCGGAGAAGAAGGCCAAGCCCTCCTCGACCGTCATATCGAGCACTTCGTTGATGTTCTTGCCCTTGTACTGCACTTCCAGCGTTTCCCGGTTGTAGCGCTTGCCTCTGCAGGCGTCGCAAACCACGTAGATATCGGGCAGAAAGTGCATCTCCACCTTAATCAGACCGTCTCCTTGACAGCTTTCGCAGCGCCCGCCCTTGACGTTGAAGCTGAAGCGTCCGGGCTGATAGCCCCGGGTGCGGGCCTCACTTGTTTGCGCGAAGAGCTCTCGGATGGGGGTAAAGAGGCCCGTATAGGTAGCGGGATTGGAGCGAGGGGTGCGGCCGATGGGGCTTTGGTCGATATCCACGACCTTGTCGAGCTGGTCGAGGCCCTCGATGCCGTCGTGCGGTGCCGGGGTAAGCGCCGTCGCGCCATTAAGCGCCGTGGCGGCAGCGGGGTATAGCGTATGGTTGATCAAGGTGGATTTGCCTGAGCCGGATACCCCCGTGACGCAGGTCATCAGGCCAAGCGGGATTCGCGCCGTTACCTTGTGGAGGTTATTCCCCGTTGCCCCCTTGATGGTCATCCACCGCTTTGCTTCCGGCTCATGGCGCGCTTTTGGGACCGCGATGCAGCGTCGGCCGGACAGGAACGCGCCGGTCAGGGATTGGTCGCTTTGCTCGATGTCCTCGGGCTTGCCTGCAGCGACCACCGTTCCGCCGTGGACCCCGGCACCGGGTCCGATATCGATGACGTAGTCTGCGGCGCGAATGGCATCCTCGTCGTGTTCCACCACGAGGACCGTGTTGCCCAGATCTCGAAGGTGGGTGAGGGTGGCCAGGAGGCGCTCATTGTCGCGCTGGTGAAGGCCGATGGACGGCTCGTCGAGCACATACATGACGCCTACAAGGCCCGCGCCAATCTGGCTGGCCAGGCGGATTCGTTGGGCCTCGCCCCCAGAGAGGGTTTCCGCGGAGCGTTCCAGCGTGAGGTAATTCAAGCCCACATCAACGAGAAAGCGCAGCCGCGCCCGGATTTCCTTCAGAATTTTCTCAGCGATCTCGCCGCGCTTGCCGTCCAGTTTCATGGCGTCGAAATAGGCGGCGGCGTCGGCGATAGAATCATGGGTGATCGCAGGTAGATTGCGCCCGTCGATAAACACCGCCCGCGCCTCCCGCTTCAAGCGGGTGCCGCGGCAGCTGTCGCAGGGGGCCACGGACATGAAGCGCGCCAAGTTCTCTCGCACCATGTTGGAATCCGTTTCCCGGTAGCGCCGCTCCATGTTCGGCACGACGCCCTCAAAGGGGTATTCCCGGCGCAAAATGCTGCCCCGCTCCGTGCGATAACTAAAATTGATTTCCGTGGCGCCCGAGCCTAGGAGGACGATGTCTCGATGCTTCTTGCTGAGGGCCTCGAAGGGCGTGTCGAGGTCGAAGCCGTAATGCTTGGCCACGGCCGAGAGCAAGTGAAAGTAGTAGACATTGCGCCGATCCCAGCCCTGAATCGCGCCTTCGCTGAGGGCAAGGCTGGGGTCGGGAATGACGCGCTTTGCATCAATGAATTGGCGCACCCCCAGGCCGTCGCAACTGGGGCACGCCCCCGCGGGATTGTTGAAGGAAAAGAGCCGGGGCTCGAGCTCGCTTAAGCTGTAGCCACATTGATGGCACGCGAAGTGGGAGGAAAAAACGATGGGGGCGCCATCGCCGTTGGGATTCTCCTCCATGGTCAGCACCCAGGCGTTACCTTGCGCCAGCTCGAGGGCCGTTTCGAAGGATTCGGCGAGGCGTTGTTCGAGGCCTGCCTTCACGCGAAAGCGATCCACCACAACTTCGATGCTGTGCTTGCGCTTTTTATCAAGGCTTGGGCGATCATCGAGCTCATAGACCTCCCCATCAATGCGCGCCCGGACAAAGCCACCGGCCGTGAGGGATTTGAAGACGGGTAGGTGCTCCCCCTTGCGCCCCTCGATGACCGGCGCAAGGAGCATGGCGCGCGTGCCTTCGGGCAGTGCCATGACATGGTCGACCATTTGGCTCACGGTTTGCGCCGCCAGGGGGGTGTCGTGATCGGGGCAACGCGGCTCCCCTACGCGAGCAAAGAGTAGGCGGAGGTAGTCATAGATCTCCGTAATCGTTCCCACGGTGGAGCGCGGGTTGTGGGAGGTCGACTTCTGCTCGATGGAGATCGCGGGAGATAGCCCCTCGATGTAATCCACATCGGGCTTCTCCATCATGGATAGGAACTGGCGCGCATAGGCCGATAGGGATTCGACGTAGCGGCGCTGCCCTTCAGCGTAGAGCGTATCGAAGGCCAGGGAGGACTTCCCCGAGCCAGAGAGCCCCGTGATCACGATCAGCTTGTCGCGCGGGAGATCCAGATCGATGTTCTTCAAATTGTGGGTGCGAGCACCGCGAATACTGATGCTATCCATGGGGCGTCTCTTTGCGGAAGGGCAGGGCATGGGCGGCTGAGGTTGGGGCATAGGGGATGCGCCGCAAGGCCAAGGCGCACGATACGTGCCGAGGACACTGGCGGCAAGCTGGGCGATGTCCTCCCGCTTCCAGGCAATTCTCTTCTCTTTCCCCAAGGCGGCTGAGGTACACTGGCCGCTCACGCGACAGCACGGGAGAACACCATGGCCCGCGGTATTAACAAGGTCATTCTTATCGGCAATCTAGGCGTCGATCCGGAAACTCGCTACACCCAAGGCGGTGCGCCGGTGACCAATTTTCGTCTCGCCACCAGTGAGCAGTGGCGCGATAAGCAAAGCAATGAAACCCGGGAGCGCACCGAGTGGCACTCCGTGGTGTGTTTTGGGCGGCTAGCAGAAATCGCCGGCGAATATCTGCGGAAGGGCTCGAAGGTCTTCGTCGAAGGTTCGCTGCGGACCAGCTCCTGGGAAAGCGATGGTCAAACACGCTACAAGACCGAGATCATCGCCAACGACATGCAAATGCTCGACAGTCGTGGTGGGATGGGTGGCGGCATGGACGGCGGTGGGGCAGCGGCTCCCAGTGCACCGCGGAGCGCCCCGCGGTCTGCGCCGGAGCCGATTGCGAACCCCGACACCATGGACGACTTTGACGACGACATCCCGTTCTAAGGGCGGCCCCACGGCGGGCGTCTCGCTAGGCGAGGCCCGCCGCGATCAGGGCAAAGAGCACACCGGCCAGCGCAACCCGGTAGATAACGAAGGGCATCATCCCCACCCGGGCCACGAAGGCAAGAAACGCTTTAATCACCACTCCCGCAGCCAGTGCCGAGGCGCCTGCGCCAAGGGCGATGAGGTCCCAGGCCACGGGATCGGGGCTCTCAAGTAAATCCTTACTCGCCAGCAGGCCAGCGCCGGCAATGGTGGGTAGGGACAACAAGAAGGAAAAACGCGCGCTACCCTCCCGGCCTAACCCGAGGGCCAGCGCCGCTGTCATGGTGATGCCCGAACGGGACGTCCCAGGAATCAGGGCCAGGCATTGGGCTGCGCCAATGAGCAGGGCCTGCTTCCCGTTCAGGGTTCCGAGAGACCCCGCATCGACCTTGCCGCGGCGTCGATCGGCGAGCCCAAGCAGTATCCCGAAGCCCAGCGTCGCGGTGGCGATAACCATCACGCTGCGCAGTTCCGTTTCGATCCAATCTTTGAAGGTAAAGCCCACTACCACCACGGGCAGAGTTGCCACGCTCAGGGCCCAGGCGAGGCGGGCGCCTTCGTTCCAGCTTCGCTCCTTAAGGGCTTGAAAGACGCCGGACAAGAGGCTTGCCACGTCACCCCGGAGCAGCCAAAGGCAGGCCGCGAGGGTCCCCACGTGCACGGCAACGTCAAAGGCCAGGCCTTGATCGGGCCAGTCTAGGAGCTGCGCAGGCAAGATGAGGTGCGCCGACGACGATACGGGTAGGAATTCGGTGATCCCTTGTATCAGCGCCAGCACCAGGGCTTGCAGGCTATCCATGCTTTGCCTTTTCCCATGGGGTCGTGGCAGGGTGCGCGCAGTTTACCGGGATCCGCTGCCCATGACCGCTCTTAACACCGTGCCGATCTTTCCCCTCCACGCCGTGCTCTTTCCTGAGGGGAAGCTGCCCCTGCGCATTTTTGAACCGCGCTATCTCGAGCTCGTGAAGCGATCACTCAAGGAGGATCAGCCCTTTGTGATCGCTGCGCTCCTGAGCGGACAGGAAGTGTTGTCCGGCGCGCCGGAAGCTTCGGCGCCGCGCCTAGCCCCTGTCGCCTGCCTAGTGCGCATCGTCGATTTTGATGCGCTAGCCGATGGCACGTTGGGGATTACGGTGGTTGGGGAGGCGCGAGTCCGTATCGAACGGAGCTGGGAGGGGCCGGGTCGCTTGATGGAAGGGGATCTCACAAGGTTGGAGGGCTGGCCCGAGCTGCCGCCCCGCGCCGACCAGGCGCCCCTCCTTCAGGTGCTGGAGCAGCTTTTGGCCCATCCGGCGGTGCAGAAGCTTGGGTTGACGGTGCGCTGGGAGGCCGCCTGGTCCGTGGCCGCCCGCTTGGCTGAGCTGTTGCCCTTCACGCCGGGTTTCAAGCAAGCGCTGCTCGCCTTGGACGATCCGCTGGTTATGCTCGATGAAGTGGGTGCCGAACTTGAGCAGCTTCGAGAAGCGGACGGCGCCTAGCCCGCACCGGTATACTCAGCGCCCGTTTACGGGGTGAGAAAGGAGAGGACCTTGTCACTCGCGGCTGTGTTTGAAGCGACTGCTCAGCGGGCTCGGGAGGCCTCCCGCGCCTTGGCACGGGCGTCCACGGGGCAGAAGAATCGAGCGCTTGAGGTCATGGCTGCGCGGCTTCAGAGCGCGCGGCCGGCCCTTAAGACTGCTAATCAAGACGACCTCGCCGCGGCGCAGGCCCGGGGCCTGGAGCCGGCCCTGGTCGATCGCCTCCGCCTTGACGACGCGGCCCTCGATCGCATGATTGAGGGGCTTCTGCAAATCAGCGCACTCCCGGACCCCGTCGGGTCGATTCGCGATCTCGCCTATCACCCCTCGGGGATTCAGGTTGGCCGTATGCGGGTGCCTCTGGGCGTGGTGGGCATCATCTATGAGTCGCGTCCCAATGTGACCGTCGATGCTGCCGCCCTATGCTTTAAGGCGGGCAATGCCTGCGTGCTGCGCGGCGGCTCGGAAGCCAACGCGAGCAATCGCGCGCTGGCTTTGCTGCTCGGGGAGGCCCTAGAGGCCACGGGATTGCCGGCCGCGGCGATTACGCTTATCGAAACCACGGACCGCGCCATGGTCGACCACATGGTCGCGGCCGAAGGGCTCCTTGATGTCCTCATTCCGCGTGGGGGCAAGGGGCTAATCGAACGCATTTCCAAGGCTGCCCGCATCCCCGTGCTCAAACATTTGGATGGCAATTGCCACCTTTATATCGACGCTGGGGCCGATCACGCGATGGCCGAAGCGTTGGTTATGAACAGCAAGACGCACCGCTATGGGGTATGCAATGCCCTCGAGACGCTACTGATCCATGAGGCTGAAGCGGACACGCTACTTCCTCGCCTCGCGGCCCTGCTCGCCGCCAAGGACGTCGTGCTGCGCGGTTGCCCCAAGACCTGCGCCCGCGTGCCGGAGGCGGAAGGCGCCACGGAAGCCGACTGGTATGAAGAGTATCTCGGGCCCTTGCTGGCGGTGCGGGTGGTGCCCTCCCTAGACGAGGCGATGGCCCATATTGCGCGCTATGGCTCGGCGCACACGGACGTGATCGTCACTCAGGATTACGCCCGGGCCCAGCGCTTTCTCGCTGAGGTGGACTCGGCTTCGGTGATGGTAAACGCGAGCACCCGCTTTGCCGATGGGTTCGAATTTGGCCTGGGGGCTGAGATTGGCATCTCCACGGATAAGCTCCATGCCCGGGGCCCCGTAGGGCTTGAGGGTCTGACCACGGAAAAATACATCGTTTATGGATCGGGCCAGGTCCGCGCCTAAGGCTCCGCGCGCCCTGGTGCTGCTCTACGGCGGCACCTTTGACCCGGTGCACAACGGTCATCTTGCCATGGCCGAGGCCGCCTGGCGGGCCACGGGGTCCGACCGTTTGATCTTCCTGCCGGCCGGGCAATCTCCCTTTAAGGCCCCCGATGCGACGGCGGGAGTGCATCGCTTGGCCATGCTCGAAGCCGCCCTGGCGTCACTGCCGGAGGCTGAAATCGACCCCCGGGAGCTGCACCGCCCGGGCCCGTCCTACACGGTGGATACGCTGGCGGCCTATCGCGAGGCCCTCGGCCCGGAAGTGGCGCTCCTTTGGCTCCTCGGCGCCGACGCCGCCATGACCCTCCATCAATGGCAGGGGGCTGAGGCGCTTCCGTCCTTAGCCCACTTTTTGGTGGTTGCTCGCCCCGGGGCGGAGGCCTTTGCCCCCGTAACGCCCTTTTGGCGCGCTCTCAGGGCCTGCCCCGTCTCGGCCTTCCGGGGTGCCCCGGCGGGGGGCTGGGCTTATCTGGAGGCAGGCGCCTATCCCATTGCCTCTCGGGCCGTGCGGGCGAGCCTACGGGCGGCCCCGGCTGGGTCGGGGCGCCCCGGGCACGATTTGCTCCCGCCGGCGGTGTCATCCTATATTCAGGCTCATGGTCTATATGGAACGTTTTCTTAAGCCGGTCCCCGGGGAGACTGCATGACGCCAGCCAGCCTACGCGATCTTGTTCTGGAAGCACTCGACGACGGTAAGGGCCAGGATGTTCTGGCCCTTGATGTTTCTGAGGCCAGCAGCATTACCGACTACATGGTGCTCGTATCGGGAACGTCGTCTCGCCATGTGAAGTCTCTGGTCGACCACGTGGTGCGCCATGCCAAAGATCGTGGGGAAACCCCCCTCGGCGTCGAAGGCGGACGGGAGCTCGATTGGGTCCTAGTAGATCTTGGCGATGTGCTGGTGCATGTGATGCAGAACGAGGCTCGCAGGTTCTACGATCTCGAGCGGCTTTGGATGGTGCCAGCCCTCGAGCGTCCCCAGGAAGTTTTCTAGGCGCGATGCGCCTTCATCTTTGTGCCGTGGGCACGCGGGTGCCTGCGTGGGTTGAGGCGGGTTATCGAGACTACGCCGATCGTCTTCGCGGGCAACATCGCCTCGAACTCCTTACCGTGCCAGCAGCGGATCGAAAGAATCAGAAAGGGGCGGCGGCGTGGCAAGCCTGGGAAGGGGAGCGCTTGCGGGCAGCGGCGCCCCCGGGCACGGCAGTGGTCCTGGATGAGCGGGGCAGCAGCCTCACGACCCGAGCCCTCGCGGAGCAGCTTGAGCGCTGGGCTCTGGCCGGCGCGCCCGTTACCTTTTTCGTGGGTGGCGCCGATGGCCTCGATGCAAGGCTTAAGGCGGAGGCAGCCTTCTCCTGGTCCCTATCCCCCCTTACCTTGCCCCACGCTCTGGTGCGCGTGGTGGTGGCCGAGGCGCTTTATCGTTCGGTATCGCTTTTGGAGGGTCACCCCTACCATCGAGGGGAGTAAACTCCATACTGTGCCCTTTCCTTCTCCCGGGCCCGGTGCCACGCAGAGCTGCGATGATTATGGACAGCGATTCCCTAAAGCTCCGCAATCCCGAACAGGAGCTCCGCCAATTCACCGGGCGCGCCCTGACCTTGTGGGTGGCCCTGGCGCTGGCTATTGCGCTGCTCGTGTTCCGTCTCTTTCAGCTGCAAGTCCTTGAACATGATCGCCACGCAGCGCGGTCGGAGAAAAATCGCATTGAGGTCCAACCCGTGGCGCCGCCTCGGGGGGAAATCTACGACCGGAAGGGGCGTCTGCTTGCGGGAAACCTGCCGGTTTTTTCCCTCATGGTGGTCAAGGAGCGGGTGGAAGATCTCGAAGCCACGCTGGCCCTGCTTGACGAGCTGATCGGGCTCACGGCGGCGGAAAAGGCGGCCTTCGAGCGCCGCCTGGGGCAGCGCCGCCGCCCCCTCGAACCCGTCACGCTGCGCCTTCGTCTGGATTCGGAAGCCATGGCTCGCCTGGCCGTGAACCGCTACCGCTTGCCAGGGGTAGAGATCGAAGCGGGGTTGCTGCGCCATTACCCCGAAGGCCCGCTGCTTGCCCATGCCGTGGGCAGCGTGCGCCGTCTTTCCGAAGCCGATCTCCAGCATGTGGATCCCATTGCCTACAGCGCCACGCGCTTCATGGGACGACTGGGGGTTGAGGCCCACTACGAGCGGGCGCTTCATGGCGCGGTGGGCCACGAGCGGGTGGAAACGGATGCTCGGGGCCGGATCACCCGGACCCTCGATCGCATGCCGCCCCGGGCTGGGGCAAACCTGACCCTGTTCCTCGATCGCGACCTCCAAGCGGCGGCGGTGGCAGCTCTGGACGGGCGCCGGGGCGCCGTTGTCGCGCTCGATCCCCGCTCGGGCGGTATTCTGGCTCTCGCTTCAACCCCCGCCTACGATCCTAACGAATTCATTTGGGGGCTGGAGGCGGAGCGCTTTCGCGCGTTACAGCAGGATCGGGACCAACCTCTGTTTAATCGTCCGGTGCAGGGGCAGTACGCCCCCGGCTCCACCTTCAAGCCCCTGGTGGCCCTGGCCGCCGTGACCGAGGGCGTCACCGATTGGGAGCGGAGCCTACGCGATCCTGGCTACTATCAGCTCCCCGGTCAGAGCCGAAAGTACCGGGACTGGAGCTGGACTGCGAGCCATGGCGGTGGGCAGGGCGTGGTCGATCTTAGAAAGGCCATCTATCGCTCCTCAAACACCTATTTCTTTGACCTGGGCGCCCGCCTCGGGCCCGAGCCCATGGCTTCCGTGGCGCGGGCCTTCGGCCTGGGAGACAACCGGGCCGTGGATGTGCACGGTGCTCGTCGAGGCCTCGTACCCGATAGCGGGTGGAAGCAGCAGACCCAGGGGGCGCCTTGGTATCCCGGCGATTCCCTCAACTATGCCATCGGCCAGGGTGCCCTCTTGGTCACCCCCCTGCAGCTGGCGACGGTGGCTGCTACCCTGGCCAACCGGGGACAGCCCGTGCGCCCCCGCTTTCTCATGGCGAGTGATACGCGCTTAGCCGAGCTGGCTCCTGCGCCCGCGCCGCCCTTGCCGGCTTTTGCCGCAGAGGATTATGCGCGGGTCATCGACGCCATGGAGGCCGTTGTTCACCGGGGTAATCAGCGCTTTGGGGAGAACGGAACGGCCTGGGCCTATATCGGGCGGGATCTTCCCTACCGTATGGCCGGCAAGTCGGGTACGGCGCAGGTCGTCGAGATTCCTCAGGGAGAGGAGTACAACGAAGCGCTCTTGGAGGAGCGCCAGCGTAAACACGCCTGGTTTATGGCCTTTGCCCCGGTGGAGGACCCGAAAATCGCCGTGGCCGTGCTGGTGGAGAATGGCGGCGGGGGCTCGCAGGTGGCTGCCCCGGTTGCCCGGGCCGTCCTCGACGCTTGGTTGCTGTCCGGGGAACCCTCCCCAGCCCAGGTGGCCCAGCAGTGAGTGCGGCGGACTTTCGTCGGACTTTGCGACCAACGGATCGTTTCGCTCGGCGTCAGCTTTGGCTGCGGCGCTTCCATTTAGATCTGCCCCTGGTGGCGCTCATTCTTCTGACCGCGGGCTATGGCCTGCTCATCCTTTACAGCGCGCTCGACCGCGATGTCGTCGCCCTGCAAGGGCAGATTTCTCGTTTGGCCGTGGCCCTTGGGGTGATGGTGGTGGTCGCCCAGATCGATCTTGCGGTGTTGCAACGTTGGGCGCCCGTAATCTATGGGTTGGGCATGGTGATGCTCGTGTTGGTGCTCCTTGTGGGGGTGCAGGCCAAGGGCGCGCAGCGTTGGCTGGGGGTGCCCGGGCTCCCCCGGTTCCAGCCTTCAGAACTGATGAAGTTGGCCGTGCCTCTTATGGTGGCCGCCTTTCTTGCCGACCGTCCCCTGCCGCCGACGGGTAAGACGGTTCTGCAGGTGCTCGCCATGATTGCGGCGCCGGCGCTGCTCATAGCCCTCCAGCCCGATTTGGGGACGGCCATTTTGGTCGCCGCCGCGGGCTTCGCGGTCGTGCTCCTCGCCGGCATTCCCTGGCGGTGGGTGTTTTTCGCGGGCTTCGCAGGGTTGGCGGCCTTGCCGGGGCTCTGGATGGTGATGCGCGATTACCAACGCCAGCGCGTGCTGACCTTAATCGATCCGGAGAGCGATCCCCTGGGGGCGGGGTGGAACATCATTCAATCGAAGATCGCGATTGGGTCCGGTGGCCTGTTCGGCAAAGGGCTATTCGAAGGGACCCAGTCGCACCTCAACTTCCTTCCCGAGAGCCACACCGACTTCATCATTGCCGTCCTTGCCGAGGAGCTCGGCTTTCTTGGCGTGCTCGGGCTGCTTACGCTCTACTTTTTGCTGCTCACCCGGGGGCTCTACATTGCGACCCAGGGGCGTGATGGCTTTTCACGGCTCCTGGCGGGGGGGCTAACCCTCACCTTTTTTACCTATTTATTTGTCAATGTCGCCATGGTGTCCGGGTTGCTACCGGTCGTGGGCGTTCCTCTGCCTCTGGTGAGCTACGGCGGGACGTCAGCGCTGACACTCCTGGCCGGCTTTGGGGTGCTGATGGCCGTGGCCACGCAGCCGAAGCCGCTGGCGGCGTGAACGATTGGGAGGGGTAATGGGTTCGGAAAAGGGGTCAAGGGGGCGTTTGCTGGCGCTGGGCGCGGTGCTTTGGGGCAGCGCCAGCCTCGCTTTCAGCGCAAACGAGGCGCCGGCAGGGGAAACCTTCCCGCCGGAGGCGATGGAGCAGTTCCTTTTGGAAACGGCCGCCGCGACGGATCTCGATCCGGCCTGGCTGGCAGACACCCTCGCCCAGGCGACCTATCAGCCGGCCATTATTGAAGCTATTTCCCGCCCCGCTGAGCGGACCCTGACTTGGGGGCGCTATCGCGCGCTCTTTCTTCAGCCCGATCGCATCGAAGCGGGCCTCGCGTTCTACACCGCGCACCAGGAAACGGTGGATGCGGTCGCCGAGGCCTATGGCGTTTCCTGGCCTTACGTGCTCGCGATCCTAGGCATCGAAACCCGTTATGGGCAGTTCTTCGGGCGCTGGCGGGTGCTGGATGCGCTGACCACCCTGGGCCTCGCCTATCCGCCCCGGCAGGCGTTCTTTGCCGGACAGCTGAGGGTTTTTCTGCAGCAGATGTATGCGGCGGGTCTCGATCCCACCGATCGCCTGGGGTCCTATGCGGGCGCCATGGGCTATGGGCAGTTTATCCCCACGAGCTACCGAGATTTCGCTGTCGATTTCGACGGGGACGGGCAGCGAAATCTTTGGGCGGTGGGGGATGCCGTGGCCAGCGTGGCCAACTATCTTGCAGTGCATCGATGGCAGCACGGCGAGGCGGCGGCGCGGCCGTTGCGCGCGGTCCCCGAGGCGGCGAAGGCGCTTCGGGCCACGAGTCTCGAGCCAAGTACGACCGTGGGCGCACTGATGGCCCTGGGCGTGAGCGAGCTCGCCGGGCTTGCCCCCGAGCTGCCCGTCGCCCTCCTCGAGCTGGAAGGCGAAGGGGGAACGGAGTGGGTGGCAGGGCTGCCCAATCTTTACGTACTGACGCGCTATAACCGGTCTTACCTCTACGCCATGGCGGTCCACGAACTGGCCCAGGCCCTGGCCCAGGGTGCCCCGTGATCCGATCGCTTGGGATGCTCGCCCTGGTGCTGGGTCTGATCAGCTGCGCCCCGGCCGTGCTTCGCCCGGAGCAGGACCGGGGGCCGCGCTTTACGCCGCCCGGGGCCATGCGTGGCGGCGAGATCACACCCCGCTGGGAGCCCCGCGCGGCGCTGGGTAACCACTCTCCCTATCGCGTATTTGGCGTGGAGTATCGAGTGCTGCCTAGCGCGGAGGGCTTCCAGGAACAGGGGGTCGCCTCCTGGTACGGGCGGAAGTTTCACGGCCGCCCCACCTCCAGCGGGGAGCCCTACGACATGTTCGCGCTCACCGCCGCGCATAAGCATCTTCCCCTGCCGACCTATGTGCGCGTGACCCGCGAGGACACGGGGGCTTCTCTGATCGTGAAGGTGAATGATCGCGGCCCCTTTCACGAGGATCGCATCATTGATTTGTCCTACGCCGCGGCGCGGCGCCTCGGCTTTGACCAGCAAGGAACGGCCCCGGTGCGCTTAGAGGCCCTAACCTTCCCGGCGCCGGAGGCCGTACCCGAGCGGGGCCCGGCGCGCGTTGCAGCGCCCAAGGGCCTGTGGCTGCAGGCCGGGGCCTTTGCCGACGCGGCGGCTGCCCAGAGCTTGCTAGCGGAGCTTGAGCCCCTACTGACCATGGCCGACAGTCCCGCAGCGGCCTCGATCCGAACCGATCCGCCGCCGTTCCATCGCGTGCGCATTGGCCCCTTTCTGGATGCGCGGGCTGCGGCACGGGTGCAGGCGCTTTTGACCTTCTCCGATTTGCTCGCCGTACCCCTCTTGATCGAAGAGTAGGGAAGCGGACGTGCTAAACTTCGTGGGTGACAAGTCAGGAAAGGAGCAATGCCGTGCTGCGTAAGCTGCTAGGCCTCGGGCTGTTCATGCTGTGCGTTCCCGCCGCCCTGGCCGCGCCGGCCCTCGTTCCCCGCCCGCCGGCGCTGGCGGCGGCGTCGTGGATCCTGATCGAGGCCAAGACGGGCACGGTACTCGTGGAGCATGAAGCCGATACGCCGCTTCCCCCTGCCTCCCTGACGAAGATGATGACGGACTACGTAGTGGCCTCGGAGCTGGCGGCAGGGCGAGCGACCCTCGACGACCTCGTGCCCATTAGCGAGAAAGCCTGGCGCATGGATGGCTCGAAGATGTTTGTCCGCGTTGGGGCGTCCGTGCGCCTTGAGGATTTGCTCCGCGGCGTCGTGATCCAGTCAGGCAATGACGCCTCCGTGGCGCTGGCGGAGTATCTGGCCGGCGACGAAGCGGCCTTTTCCGATGTGATGAACCGGCAGGCGGCCCTTTTGGGCATGAAGAATTCCCGCTTCCGCAATGCCACGGGCATGCCAGCGGAGGACCACCTATCTACGGCTCGAGATCTCTCCATCCTCGCCCGGCGCCTCATTGAGGATCACCCCGATCACTATCGCTATTACTCGGAGAAGACGTTCACCTACGGGGAAGATTTTTCCACCGGCCAGCCCATCACGCAGCGCAACCGTAATGAGCTGCTCTGGATAGATGACAGCGTCGATGGTATCAAGACCGGCTACACGGCCGCGGCGGGCTATTGTCTGGTGGCCTCCTCGGAACGGGACGGCATGCGGCTTATTTCCGTGGTTCTGGGAACCAACAGCCCCGATGCTCGAACTCAGGAAACGCAGAAACTCCTTCGCTATGGCTTTCGTTACTTCGAAAGCCAGCCCCTGCTGGCCGGCGGAGAAGCCCTTGGGACGGCTCCCATTTGGAAGGGCACGCGGAGCACCGTAGCCTATGGGTTGGCCGAAGACATCCGTCTGACGCTTCCCCGCGGCACCCATGAGGGGCTAGAGACCCGCACCACGCTCCGGGAGCCCCTCACGGCTCCCCTGATCCAAGGGGATGCGGTAGGGGCCGTGCAGGTGCTTCAGGGCGATGAGGTCCTTTACGAAGCCCCGCTTTTCGCGCTCCATGAGGTGGAGGAAGCGGGTTGGTTCAAGCGTCTCCTCGACGCCCTTTGGCTCTGGTTTGCCAGCCTCTTTGGCTAGGCGGATGAGCGATCAGGAACCCCCCAAAATCACCTTCCCCGCGCCGGCCTATCCCGTAAAGGTCATGGGGGCGGCAACGGACGATTTTGAAGCCTTTGTCCTCGCGACCTTTCAGGCGCATGCCCCGGAGGTGACGACCAGCGCCCTTCGCGTGCGTCCGTCTAGCAAGGGTCGCTTTATGGCGGTGACGGTGACCTTCACGGCGCAGAGTGAGGCCCAGCTCGCGGCCATCTTTGCGGACCTCAAAGCGAGTGGTCGCGTTGAGCTCGTCCTCTAGCCTCGAGGCCTACGCTTGGGGGCGGCAGCCCTATGAGGCGATGTTGCGCAGGCAGCAGCGCTTCACCGATACGCGTAACGTTGCCACGCCCGATGCTCTGTGGTTTTTAGAGCACGATCCGGTGTACACGCAGGGCCAGGCGGGGCGCCAGGAGCACGTGCTTGCGCCCGGTGCCATCCCCGTCGTCGCCAGCGATCGCGGCGGCCAGGTGACCTATCACGGTCCGGGCCAGCTGGTGGTGTATTTACTCCTCGATTGCCGTCGTCGGGGCCTTGGGGTTCGGGCCCTGGTGGATGCGATAGAGGGGGCCCTGGTGGATGCGCTCGGTGCCTGGGGTATCGATAGCCACGCCCGGCGCGATGCCCCGGGCGTGTACGTAGGGGAGGCAAAAATTGCCTCCCTTGGGCTACGGGTACGACGGGGGTGCAGCTACCATGGTCTGGCTTTGAATGTGGCGATGGACCTTGCCCCCTTTGCCGGCATTAACCCCTGCGGCATGGCCGGCCTGGCCGTGACCCAGACGGCATTTTTAGGTGGTCCCCCTACCCTTGAGGCGGCGGCCCAGGGCCTGCTGCCGGCCTTGGCGAGCCGCCTTGGCGCCGAGGCACCAGCGCTTCAAGAGCCGGCATCGAAGTACCTCGCCCACCTTCAGGCCTCGCACTAGCTTCCTGCCGGCGCGGTGCTGCAGGCGGGGCAATGGGGGCGGCGTGGCAGGGTGAAGCGGCTCAGTTCAAGCGTCAGGCCTTCAAAGGACAGCACTTGCCCAAGGCAGCTCCGCGGGTTCCCGCTGAGCCATTTTATGGCTTCCAGCGCTTGTAGCAGGCCGAGGGTGCCGACCACGGGCCCCAGCACGCCGGCGACGGCGCAGGCATCCTCTTCCTGTGCGGGTGCTTCGGGCCATAGGCAGCGATAGCAGGGGCTGGTTGGGTCTTGCGGATCAAAGCCCATGAGCTGTCCCGAGGTCCGTAGGGCGGCTGCACTGAGCCAGGGCGTTCCCGTGGCCAGGCAGGCGTCGTTGATGGCGCTTCGCGACGCAAAGTGATCGGTGCAATCGAGCACGAGATCGGCGCGGGTGACCGCGGTGGTGAGTGCGTTGCCGTGAAGCGCCGCCAGGGCCTCGTATTGAACGGTGCCATTTCGTGCCTTCAGGTGACGTACCGCCGACTCCGCCTTTCCCTTGCCCAGGTCCGCTTCGTCGTAGAGCACCTGCCGAGGTAGGTTGCTTAAGTCGACCTCATCACCGTCCGCAAGCAGCAGCGATCCGCAGCCGGCGCCGGCAAGATAGAGCGCTGCGGGGGCGCCCAGGCCCCCTAGGCCCACGAGTAGGACCGTGGAGCGGCGCAGCAGCGCCTGCCCGTCCAAATCCAGCGCTGGCAGAAGGATTTGGCGGCTGTAGCGCAGGAGCGCTGCATCATCCATGGGGCTGCCTCGCGAAGGTCGCTCGTGGCCGGTCGGCCAAATCGTTTAGCGTTTCCACCGCATCATAGCCCGCTGCTCGGAGCCGCGCTGCAAGGGCTGGGCCTTGCCCGTAGCCATGCTCGAGGCCCAGGAGTCCGCCCGGTTTCAGGCGCGTGCGGGCTCCAGTCAGAATCTCTTGAAGGGCTGCAAAGCCGTTGTCCTTGGCGAAAAGCGCGAGGGCGGGCTCGTAGCGTGCGACGGAGGGGGCAAGGTCTGGGTCTTCCGGGGCGATATAGGGTGGGTTCGACAGGATCGCGTCTACGGGGAAGCCGTCCGCGGGCAGCCCGCGGTACCAATCGCTCTGCCAGAACTCCACAGGCAGACCGTGGCGAGCGGCATTGGCTCGCGCGACGGCGAGCGCGTCGACGCTGATGTCGGAGGCGAGCAGCGTCACGTCCGGACGCCGTGCCTTGAGGGCGAGCGCCAGGGCGCCGGAACCCGTCCCCAGTTCTAGGATCCGGCACGGCCCCCGGGGGAGGCGGTCCAGGGCGCCTTCCAGCAGCACTTCCGTATCCGGTCGGGGAATCAGCGTGGCCGGGGACAGGGTCAGGGCAAGCCCTGCAAAGTCCCCTTCCCCAAGAAGGTAGGGAAGGGGTTCGCTGGCGGCGAGACGGTCAAGGGCGTGAGCGCATGTCGTAAAGGTCTTGGCCTCGAGGGTGGCATCCCCGTGGGCCAGAAGCCAGGTTGGCCCCTGCTCGAGGCGGTGGCTGAGCAGCGCGCGCACCTCCCGCCCCGGAAGGCCTAACGCTCGACCGCGCCGAAGGAGTTCGGCGACGGTGGTGCTCATCCCTCGGCGGCGGCGAGCAGGTCGGCCTGATGCTCCCGGAGAAGGGGGTTCACCACCTGGTCGAGGTCGCCTTCAAGAATGGCCTCGAGGGCGTAGAGCGTGAGATCGATGCGATGATCGGTCATACGCCCCTGAGGGAAGTTATAGGTGCGGATACGTTCCGAGCGGTCGCCGGAACCGACTAGGTTGCGGCGTTGGTCTGCCCGGGCCTGCTGGGCCGCCTGCTTTTCCCTATCCGTGAGGCGGGCGGCCAGGAGCGCAAGGGCGCGCGCACGATTTTTATGCTGGGAGCGTTCATCTTGGCACTCCACCACCAATCCCGTGGGGAGATGGGTAATGCGAATAGCGGAGTCGGTTTTGTTTACGTGCTGCCCGCCTGCCCCCGATGCCCTAAAGGTATCAATGCGCAGCTCTTCCTTATTGAGTTCGATGGCAGCCGTTTCTTCCGGTTCAGGCAGTATGGCGACGGTGCAGGCGGAAGTATGAATGCGGCCTTGGGACTCGGTGGCGGGCACGCGCTGCACGCGATGGGCGCCGGATTCGAATTTCAGCCGCCCGTAAACCCCTTCGCTTCCCGCTAGACGGACGACAACTTCCCGGTATCCCCCGAGCTCCGCTGGGCGCTCGGAGAGGATTTCCGTTTGCCAGCGGCGCTGCTCCGCATAGCGCAGATACATGCGAAGAAGATCACCGGCGAAAAGCGCCGCTTCGTCGCCCCCGGTGCCGGCGCGGATTTCAAGGAAGACGTTGGCCCCGTCTTCCGGATCTCGGGGCATCAGGAGCTGTTCGAGGGCATCCTCGAGTTGATCCCGCTCGGCCTCGGCCTCGGCTAAGGATTCCTTCGCAAGGGCGCGAAGCTCAGGGTCGTCGTCGCTAAGGAGATCTCGAGCCCCGGCAACATCGTCTTCCGCCGCCTGCCAGCGCCGAAAGGCCGTGATGATAGGGTCAAGATCGGCGTATTCCTTGGAGAAGCGGGCGTAGGCAGTGGCGTCTTGGCTCGTTTCGGGATCGGCCATGTGGGCCGCGAGTTCCTCGTGGCGGTCCTTGGCCTCTTCTAGCCGGGCTAAAAGGCTGGTTCTCATGGTGCCTAGTTCCTTGCGAGACGCTGACCAGCAGCGTTCTAGTCGTCGTGGTAACCCGCGTCGAGGCCAAGGAGCCGGCGGCCGTGAGCCAGCGCTTCGTGGCGGCCCGCCGCACTGGCTTCCCGGAGGCGAGCCGTGGGCAGGTGGGTAAGCTTGTTGGTAAGGGACCGGCTAAAGCGCCGCAGGACGGCTTCCGGATCTTCGCCAGCGCGGAGGCGTTTCAGCGCCCGCTCAAGCTCATCGTCCGCCTGGGCCTCGGCAAGATTTCGGTAGGCCCGGACCGTTTCGGAGGCGGCGCGGGCGCGCACGTCTCGAAGATAGGCCGTTACCCCTTGCTCGATGATGAGCTCCGCGTCCTGAGCAGCGTGCTCTCGAGCGCGGCGGTTTTCCGCAATGATATCCGCGAGGTCGTCCACGGTGTAGAGGAAAACATCGTCGAGGCGACCGACTTGGGGTTCGATGTCCCGGGGAACGGCGATATCCACCATAAACATCGGGCGCCGACGCCGCGCTTTTAGCGCGCTTTCCACCATGCCTTTCCCAAGAATCGGCAGGTCTGCCGCGGTCGAGGCAATGAGGATATCGGCCTGGGGTAGGGCAGCGCTCAGATCGGACAGCAAGATGGCTTCCGCGCCAAAGCGCTCCGCGAGGCTCCGGGCCCGAGCAAAGGTGCGATTCGCAATGGTCATGCGATGCACGCCGGCTTGGCGAAGGTGTTCTGCCACCAGCTCGATGGTGTCCCCGGCGCCCAGGAGGAGCGCTCGGGCGTCGCTCAAGTTGGTGAAGATGGACTGCGCTAGGCTGACCGCCGCATAGGCGACGGAGACGGGATGGCGGCCAATGTCCGTATCCGTCCGCACGCGCTTGGCCGTGCTGAGGGTATGCTGGGACAGGCGGTCAAGTTCGGGGCCCAGGGTGCCCGTGTCGCGGGCGATATCCCACGCGTCTTTGACCTGACCGAGGATCTGCGGCTCCCCAAGCACCATGGAATCGAGCCCCGCGGCCACGCGCATGGTGTGACGAACGGCGGCTTGGTCCTGATGAAGGTAGGCAGATTGGGAAAGGCGTCCCCGGTCCATATGGTGGTAACCGCTGACCCAGTCCAAGATCGCGCCGGGATCGGTGTTAGGCGCCCAGCAGTAAAGTTCGGTACGGTTGCACGTGGACAGAATGGCGACTTCGTCTATACGCAGCGTTTCCCGCAGCGCCCGGAGGGCATCGGGTAGCTGATGCGTTGGAAAAGCCACGCGCTCGCGCAGTTCAATGGGCGCCGTGACATGATTGAAGCCAAGAGCCAGCACACTCATAAAACAGATAGGTAAGAACCCACCCCCGTGATCCTACTTCACCGCGCGTCCAAGATGCCCTGGAACGATGACTGGACGCGACAGTGTCAAGGCGACTTGACACTGCTTCAAGGCGCCATTGTGGCGGAAAATCCTCGTCCTGTCCTCCCCCCCCGTCGGCAGCGCAGGGGGCGCGCTTTTGCCTGGCTATGGGTTGTGGGTCTGGCCGGCTGCGCTGCGGTGACTGACAGCGCTCGGCAAGCGCCTGCCGCGCTCGAGGCGCCTTCGTCTTCCCTCTCCATGCCAAGGGCTGAGGCCGTGGTGGAAGGGCCGGCCTTACCGGCGCGGCCCATGGCGCCGGCCTTGATGCTCGCCCTCATGAGTGCGGAACGGCAACTCCTCAGCGGCGATCTGGACGGGGCCCTGGGCGCCTATTTAGCTTTGCTGGCGGAGGAGGCTTCCGATCCGGCGGTCCTGCAGCGCGCGCTCACGCTCGCCGGGTACGGAGACGATCCCGCCCTGGAGTTCACGCTGGCGCAAGCCCTGCTGCGCGATCGCCCCGATCCGGTCAGTCGCCTGGCCTTTGCCCGGGCCCTCGGGCGGTCGGGAAACTTTGGGGGGGTGCTCGACACCCTGGCGCCCCTCGCCGCGCTCGCAGGCCCGGTACTCTTTGACCGCTTCGTGGACGGGGTGCTCCTGGCGGAAGTCGATGAGGCGGAGCGGGCGCGCTTAGCCCAGCGCCTCGCGCAGCGCGCCTTCGTGGCCGAGACGCCACGATCCTTAGCGCGTGGGCTGGCACGGGCCGCGGTGCGGATATACCTGGCTCAGCGCCTCTACGAAGACGCGCTCATCCTCATGGCCGATGCCGGTTTGACCATGTTGGCGTCGCCCACGGAGGTAGGCTGGCGGGCCGAAGCCTTGGAAGGGACGGGACAGCTGGCGGCGGCCCTTGGTCATCTTGAGGAGGGGCTCGAAAAATTCCCCGACGCGGGGGGGCTTCGGTTCGCCCGCGCGCGCCTTCAGGTGCGGCTTAACGATCTTGATGCGGCGCGGGATGATTTCCTGTCCCTTCTTCAACGTAGTGGGGAGCAAGCCGACCTCCTGCTTGCCCTCGCACTGATTCATCTCGACCAAGACCTTTTGGACGAAGCGAGCGCCTATCTTGATCGATTGGATGCGCTCGGACAGCGGCCGGCGCAGGTGGCCTTTCATCGGGGTGAGGTGGCCGCCCGGGAGGGCCGGCTCGCCGCAGCCCTGGCGCTGTGGGCGACCCTGCCGCCGGGGCGGGAGCAGGGGCGCATGCTCCGGCGCGCGGCTTTTTGGCTGCAACGCCAGAACGATCCGACGTTGCTCGACCGCTTTTTAGTCGCGCAAGGGACGCGCTATCCGGAGGCGCTGGAGCGTACGGCCTTGAGCCTGGCGGATGCCTTGCTGGCCGAGGCGGGGCCGGCGGCAGCCGAGCGGGTGCTGACCCATGCGCTGGCGGCGCGCCCCACTCCGTCTCTCTATTATCGGCGGGCACTGCTAGCGGAAGCCCGGGGGCAGGGGGCGGCGGCGGAGGCAGATTTGCGTGCCGTTCTCGCCTTGGCCCCGGCGCACGCTCAAGCAATGAATGCGCTGGGGTTCTTTCTTGCTGAACGGGGCGAACGTTTAGACGAGGCCCAGGCGCTTGTGGAGCAGGCGCTTCGTCTAGCCCCGGATACGCCGGCCTTCCTCGACTCCCTCGGGTGGGTTGCCTTTAAGCGCGGCGATCTTGAGGGCGCTTTAGAGCCCCTTCGTCAGGCTTATCAACGCCGCGGCGATGGGGAAATTGCGGCACACCTGGGGGAGGTCTATTGGCGCTTGGGGCGCCGAAATCGGGCGCGGCAGGCCTGGCTTGCGGGTCTTGAAGGGGATCCAGAGGATCCTACGTTGGTGGAAACGGTGCGACGCCTCTTGGGGGATCGGGGGTTAACGGTCATGCGGCGCCAGCTGGGTCGGGGCTTGGGGGGCGTATGAGCGTTTCTTGGCTTGGGCGCTGGCTGGCGATGCTTTGCGTGGTCCTCGGGGTGCTTCAGGGGTGTGAGAGCGTTGCGCCATCCCCAGGGGGCCTGACGCCGGAGCGATTTTTCCTTGAGGCCCGCATGGCCTTGAAATCGGAGGCCGGTGCCGGCCGCGGTCAGCTGAGCTGGCGCCAGGAGGGGGAAGCCTTTCGGGTGACGGCCTTTGGGCCCTTCGGTGCGGGCCTCGTGGTGCTCGAGGGCGACGCGCAGGGGGCGACCTTGCTTCGGGAGGGCACGGTGCAAAGCGCCTCCCCGGACGAGCTGTTGGCGACCTGGCTGCAGGCGCCTCCGCCCTTTGCCGCGCTGCCCCACTGGCTACTTGGGCGACCGGCCCCGGCCCTTGGGCCCGCGGGACGCCGCGGGGCCGACGGTTTTGAGCAGGGCGGCTGGCGCATAGGGGTGCGGCGCGGTGATGACGGCCTGCCGACCCTGTTGACCCTTGAGCGCGGGGTGACGTCGCTTAGACTCGCGATTTTTACTTGGGAAGCACCCACCCCATGACCGACGTCCTCACCCTTTATCCCTGCGCGAAGGTGAATCTTTTTCTCCACGTCACCGGTCGTCGTGCCGATGGCTATCACACGTTGCAGACGGTTTTTCAGCTTGTCGATTTGTGCGACGAGCTCATCCTTGAGCCGGCGCCCGACCTGCGCTTCACCGAAGGTAGTGATGCTCCGGGCGGAAAGGATGACCTCTGTCTGCGGGCGGCCCGCCTGCTACAGGACCGCTTTTCCGTGCAAGCGGGCGCTGCGCTGACGTTGCGCAAACGGATTCCCGAAGGGGGCGGGCTTGGCGGGGGATCTAGCGATGCCGCGGCCACCTTGCTGGGCCTAAACACGCTGTGGAAGTTGGGCGCTTCCCGGCGTACGCTGGCTGAACTCGGTGCCGCCTTGGGTGCTGATGTTCCCGTCTTCGTCCACGGACAGACCGCTTGGGCTGAGGGCGTAGGGGAAGAATTGACCCCCCTTGGCACGGCAGTCGCTCATTTGGTGATCCTTCACCCTGGGGTTTCCGTGCCCACGAAGGAAATCTTTTCCGCTCGAGAATTGACACGGGATACCCCCCTCAGCAGAATACCCGCCTTTTTCGACGGCGGTGGCCATAATGACTGCCTGCCAGTGGTTCTCGCTCGTTACCCAGAGGTGGGGCGAGCGCTAGCGTGGCTTAAGGCCTACGGGCCAGCGCAGCTAACGGGGACAGGGGCTTGCCTCTTTGCGGTGTTTCCGTCCCGCGCCGACGCCGAAGCGTGTGCCGCGGCGGTCCCCGCGCCTTGGCGCGCCTGGGCTGTTAACGCGCTAGCGGAGAGCCCGGAGCGCGCTGCGGCTGCGCTCGCGTAAAAACGTTTTCTTGGGGTGTCGCCAAGTTGGTAAGGCACCGGATTTTGATTCCGGCATTCGCAGGTTCGAGTCCTGCCACCCCAGCCATATGGCAGCGCCCCGGGCGCAGTGGAGAGGGCGCCCGTGTCGAAGCTCAAACTGTTCACGGGAAACGCAAACCCCCAGCTTTCTGAGCGCATCGCGGCGCGCCTTGGGTATCCCTTGGGGCGCGCGCGGGTGGGGCGATTTAGCGACGGCGAAGTGGACGTTGAGATTTTAGAGAACGTCCGCGGGCAGGACGTCTTCCTGCTGCAATCCACCTGCGCCCCCACGAGCGATGCCATCCTTGAGCTGCTGATCATGGCGGATGCCCTAAAGCGCGCCTCCGCCGGCCGTATTACCGCGGTGATGCCTTATTTTGGCTATGCGCGCCAGGATCGCCGGCCCCGGTCGGCCCGGGTCGCCATCAGCGCGAAGGTGGTAGCCGATATGATTGCATCCGCGGGGGTGAACCGGGTGCTCACGGTGGATCTGCACGCTGATCAGATCCAGGGGTTCTTCAACATCACGGTGGATAACGTTTACGGATCGCCGGTGCTCGTGGAGCACGCCTTGGGGGTCGGTTATGAAAACCCCGTGGTGGTGTCGCCCGATATCGGCGGGGTGGTGCGGGCGCGGGCCATCGCCAAGCAGCTGAACGATGCCGATTTGGCCATCATCGACAAGCGCCGCCCTCGAGCCAACGAAGCCCAGGTGATGAATATTATCGGTGATGTGGCAGGGCGGAGCTGCATCCTCGTGGACGACATCGTCGATACGGCGGGCACGCTTTGTAAGGCCGCGGAGGCCCTTAAGGGTATGGGGGCGAAGTCCGTGGCGAGCTATTGCACCCATCCGGTGCTCTCCGGTGGCGCGATAGAGCGGATTGAAGCATCGGTGCTGGACCGGCTCGTGGTAACGGACACGATTCCGCTCAGCGAGGCCGGCGCCGCAAGTGGGAAAATTGTGCAGCTATCGCTCGATGAGCTGCTCGCGGAGTCCATCCGCAGAATTAGTAACGAAGAGTCCATCAGCGAACTCTTCGGCTAAGCGCCCAAAGCGCAACTTGGTGCCCAAGGCCCAATTCCGGGCGGGCAAGGGGAGCGAAAGTCGGTGGTCGCGCCGGCGTTCTAAAGCTCCCACATAGAGAGGTGTTGTCATGACCGATCAACTGGTTTTGAGCGCCGAGCCGCGAGAAGACGTGGGGAAGGGTGCGAGCCGCCGCCTGCGTCGTCTAGAAAAGCGCGTGCCCGGCATTATTTACGGCGGTGACGCCGCGCCCCAGTCCGTTTCCCTGGAAGCTCGGGAACTGGCGAAGGCCGAAGGCATCGAGGCCTTCTACTCTCAGGTCCTTGAGCTTCAGCTTGGCGGAAGCAAAGTTGCGGCCGTGGTGAAAGACCTGCAGCGTCACCCGGCGCGTGGCGACATCATGCACATCGACTTCCTGCGCGTTCAGGCCGATCAACTTCTCACGGTGAACCTGTCCCTCCACCTGGTGGGGGAGGAAGAGTGCGTGGGCGTGAAGGCCGGTGGCCGGCTAAGCCAGAACATGAACGAGGTCACGGTCACGGCGCTCCCCGCAGCGCTTCCGGAATACCTCGAAATTGACGTCTCCGGTCTCGAGGCGGGTGCTACGCTACATCTGTCGGACATCACCCTTCCCGAAGGGGTCGCCATTCCGGCGCTGGGGCAGGGCGCAGACCACGACCAAGCTATTGTGTCGGTGATCGCGGCCCGCGGCGGCGCAGCGGCAGCCGGCGCGGATGGCGAAGCGTCGGGCGAGGAAGGCTAGGGCGAAAGGATGGGGGCGCACCCTCGGGTGCGCCCTCCTCGTCCCATCGGAGGCTGAGGCGGGAACGCCATGACCCAAGCGATTCGCCTTTTTGTCGGCCTCGGTAACCCAGGGGCGGAGTACGAACACACGCGGCACAACGCGGGCACCGACTGCGTTACCCAGCTTGCCGAGGCCTTTCAGGCCCCCTTCAAGGTGGAAAAAAAGTTCCATGGCCTCTTAGCCCGGGCAACGGTAGCGGGCGTTGATGTGCGCTTCCTGGTGCCTCAAACCTTTTACAACGCCACGGGCCGTGCCGTGTTGGCCGTTGCCCAGTTCTATCGCATCCCCTTGGACGAGATCATGCTGCTACACGACGAGCTCGACCTGCCCCTTGGGGTCGCGAAGCTGAAGTTCGGGGGCGGTCACGGTGGCAACAACGGCGTTCGAGATACGATCAGTGCCTTTGGGGGAAAGAGTGACTTCGCGCGTCTTCGCCTCGGGGTGAGCCATCCGGGCCATAAGGACCGGGTTACGGGCTACCTCCTCTCCCGACCGCCGGCGGCGGAGCGGGAAACGCTGACGGCGGTTTTTGATGAGGTGCGGCGCGTCGTCCCCACCCTTTTGGAAGGCCATTGGGAGCGCGCGGCAACGGCGCTGCACACCGCAACGCGTCCCGGGACGCTAGGGCAAGGAACGTAAGACATGGGATTTAAGTGTGGCATCGTGGGTTTGCCGAACGTGGGGAAATCGACCCTATTCAATGCCCTGACCAAAGCCGGCATTGATGCGGAGAACTTCCCCTTTTGCACCATCGAGCCCAATACGGGGGTGGTGCCCGTTCCCGACCCTCGCATGGATGCGCTTATCGAGATTGTGAAGCCCCAGCGGGTTGTGCCCACGACCATGGAGTTCGTGGATATCGCGGGCCTGGTGGCAGGGGCCTCGAAGGGTGAGGGGCTCGGCAATCAATTTCTCGGCAACATCCGGGAGACGGACGCCATCGCGCACGTGGTGCGGTGCTTCGACGATGAAAATGTGATTCACGTGGATGGGCGCGTCGACCCCTTGGCCGATATGGACGTCATCAATACGGAGCTCCTCCTCGCCGATCTTGACGCGGTGGAGAAGGCCCTGGCCCGGGTCGCTCGGGCCGCGAAGGTGGGGGATAAGGAAGCGAAGGTCGAGGCCACCCTGCTCGAACAAATCCAGGCGGCGCTGGAGTCGGGCATTCCGGCTCGCGTGGTTCTGGCCGACGCGGACGAGACCCTGCGTGCGCGCATGCGTCAGCTCTTTTTACTGACGGCGAAGCCGGTCATGATTTTGGCCAATGTGGATGAGGCGGGCCTCGCCGGGTCCCCGGCGCTGGCAGCCGTGGAAGCCCGGGCCGCGGAGGAGGGCGCCGTC
Organism: Pseudomonadales bacterium; assembly: GCA_016779325.1. Lineage (GTDB taxonomy): Bacteria > Pseudomonadota > Gammaproteobacteria > Pseudomonadales > Azotimanducaceae > Salivita. Next base: position 7,058 of record JADHNU010000017.1, on the reverse strand, counting down.
GTAGTGCCCTTCTGTGCCAAGCTAGAAGCCGAACTCGCGGAACTTGATGACGAGGACGCAGAAGCCTTTCTTGCGGATCTTGGTTTAACGGAATCGGGGCTAAACCGCGTTATTCGCGGGGGCTACGGGCTCCTCGATCTGCTGACCTTCTTCACCGCGGGGGTGAAGGAGGTGCGGGCTTGGACCGTGCGCAAGCCGGCGACGGCCCCGGAGGCGGCGGGCCGCATCCATACCGATTTCCAGCGGGGCTTTATTCGGGCTGAGGTCATTGCCTTCGACGATTTCGTCGCCCAGGGCGGTGAGCAGGGCGCTAAGGATGCGGGTAAGTGGCGTCTTGAGGGCAAGGAGTACCTCGTCAAGGACGGCGACGTGATTCATTTCCGCTTTAACGTCTAAGGCCTTCCCTTGACAGGCCGCGGGGTCGAGTTAGAATCCGCGTCCCTTCTTGGCTACGTAGCTCAGCTGGTTAGAGCACGGCACTCATAATGCCGGGGTCCCCTGTTCGATCCAGGGCGTAGCCACCATATTCCCCAGCCATGTTCCGGGCCCGTTCGCAGAAAGGCGGAAGGGGCCCGTGCCCTCAGGGCCTTGCCACGTGGGCATGGCCGGTGTTTGGACGGCTGCGCCCGCCAGGGTTTCCCAGAAGCCCTCCTCAGGCCAGGAGGTGGGTAGCTCACCACGCAGGGGTAAGGCGGTGCTATGCAAAAAGGTCGGCGCGCTCTGAAGTAGCGAGACCGCTGCGCCGGCGGCCCCGTCATCGGGCCAGGCGGTAAAAAGGGTGACGGCTTCACCCTGGGCGTAGGCCGCAAGTAGCCGGCCTTGGAGTGGCCGGACCCGATGGCGCCCCACGCTTGCCCACCAGAAAAGCCAATCCCCCATCGATGCTCCCGGGGCGAGCCGGTGCTGGGAAAAGAGTAAAACCGCCATGGTCCAAGCCCTCTTTATGCATCGTGATCAGAGTAACGCGGGCCCGGGCGGTGGCGCACTCTTTTGAGGAAGGGCGACCATGGGGTAGGCTTGCGCCCACTTTTGGGTGGGAGGAAAAAGCTCCATGACCATCATTCGCCAGGATGACCTGATCGCCAGCGTGGCCGATGCGCTGCAATACATCTCTTACTACCATCCCCTGGACTTCATTCAGGCGGTCCATGCCGCCTATGAGCATGAGGCCTCGCCGGCAGCGAAGGACGCCATGGCGCAGATTCTCGTCAACTCCCGTATGTGCGCTGAGGGGCACCGACCCATTTGCCAGGACACGGGAATCGTGACGGTATTTGTGAAGGTTGGCATGGACGTGCGGTGGGATGCGACCTTAAGTCTGGAAGACATGATCAATGAGGGGGTACGTCGAGCCTACCTCCACCCCGATAACGTGCTGCGTGCGTCCGTGCTCGCGGACCCCGCCGGCGCTCGGACGAACACCAAGGACAACACGCCGGCGGTGATTCACGTGTCCCTGGTACCTGGAGACAAGGTCGACGTCGCGGTCGCGGCCAAGGGTGGCGGCTCGGAAAATAAGAGCAAGCTGGTCATGCTCAATCCTTCCGATTCTATCGTCGATTGGGTGGTGAAAACGGTGCCTACCATGGGGGCAGGGTGGTGCCCTCCGGGCATGCTCGGCATCGGCATCGGCGGGACCGCAGAAAAGGCGGCCGTCATGGCGAAGGAAGCCCTTATGGAGCCCATCGATATTCACGAGCTTCGTAAGCGGGGGCCGGCAAACCGGGTCGAGGAGCTCCGCCTGGAGATCATGGATGCGGTGAACGCCCTGGGCATTGGCGCCCAGGGGCTCGGGGGCCTCACCACGGTGCTGGACGTGAAGATTTTGGACTACCCGACCCATGCGGCGTCCTTGCCCGTGGCCATGATTCCGAACTGCGCTGCAACGCGTCACGCCCACTTTGTGCTCGATGGCTCCGGTCCCGCGCTGCAGACGCCGCCGGATCTGAGCGCCTGGCCGGACATCAGCTGGAGTGCTGGCGAGTCGGCCCGCCGGGTCAATCTCGACACGGTGACCAAGGAGGACGTGGCCAGCTGGGCGCCGGGGGAAACGATCCTCCTCTCCGGGCGCATGCTGACCGGACGCGATGCGGCCCATAAGCGCATGCAAAGCCTGATTGAAAGTGGAGAAGGGCTGCCCGAGGGGGTCGACCTTGCGGGCCGCTTTATCTACTACGTGGGTCCCGTGGACCCGGTGCGCGATGAGGTTGTGGGACCGGCGGGACCGACCACGTCCACGCGCATGGACAAGTTTACGGACTTCATCCTTGAGAAAACCGGTTTGCTGGGCATGATTGGTAAGGCCGAGCGGGGTCCGGTGGCGGTCGAAGCCATCAAGCAGCACGGCGCTGTGTATTTGATGGCCGTGGGCGGGGCTGCCTATCTCGTGTCGAAGGCGATTACCGATGCGCGAGTGGTCGCGTTCCCGGAGCTGGGGATGGAAGCGATCTACGAGTTTGAAGTGCGGGATATGCCGGTGACCGTGGCCGTCGATTCCAAGGGCGTCTCAGTGCACGAGACCGGCCCGAAGCTCTGGAAGGAAAAGATCCAGGCTGAGGCCATTAGGCTGATTGGCTAAAGCTCGGCGCCGGCGCTTCGGCGCCAGCGCCGCGTAAGCCACTGAAAGCCCCAGTGCCGAAAGGGGTTCGGGGGCAGCCAGGGGGGATGGCCAAAGAGGCCGCGCACATCCACCTCGAGCTGCCCTAGCGCTTGATCAACCATAAGGCGGCCGAAGAGGCTGCCCTTCACAACCCCGCCGCCGTTGCAGCCGGCGGCGGCATAAAGCCCGCGTTGAACGGGCCCGAAGAAGGTGGTGCCGTTGAAGGTGATGCCCGTGGCCCCGCCCCAATGCTGGGCCAGGCGGGTAGCGCCTCGGGCGGCGAGCTCGGGAAAACGCCGGTCAAGTGCATCCTGTAGGCCGTCTCGAAGCGGGTTTTCGTCTGCTGGGAACCGGTCGTCGTAGAAGCTTCGCACCAGAAGGCGGTGGTCGCTGGTCAGGCGAAGGGTCGTGCCGAGGCGGTGGGCGGGCAGCACGCCCCACGCCGGGTCTGAACCGAGGAGCGCCCGGTCCTCGGCGCTTAAGGGCTCCGTGAGCCCGGCGAAGGTGAACACCGGCGTCACGGCGCCCACGCCCCGGCCGAGGGCGCCTCCCGCAAGCGCGCCGGCATAGCCGTTATTGGCCAGAAGCACGATCGGGGCTCGCACCTGGCCCCCCTCCGTGCGCACCGCCCAGTTCGGGCCCTGGCGCTGCAGTTTAAGCACCGGGCTATGCTCAAAGAGGGTCACGTTGCTAGGCAGCGCATCGGCCAGGCCGCGAATCAAAGCGGCCGGCTGCACGAGGTAGCAATCTGGCGAGTACAGTCCGCCCTCATAGTAGGCTGTGCCCAGGCGTGTCCGGAGGGCACCCCGGTCTAAGCGCTCGTAGGGTAGTTGGGCGGCTTTTAAAAAGGCCTCGTAGGCGGCGAGGCCGGCAAGGCCCTGCGCCGTCGCGGCGGCCCGGTAGGTGCCCAGGTGCTCTAGGCGGCAATCGATGTTGTGTTCGCTCACCAGCGCTTTCAGGGCGCCCATGGTGTCGCGGCACAGGGCGTTCATGGTGTTCATTCGGGCCACGGCCGACGCATCGGCGTCATCGGCCAGCGCGATTTCCAACATAAAGCCCGAGTTCCGCCCCGGGCTGCCCTCGCCCACGGTGGCCGCGTCCAGGACCACGACCTCGTCCTGGGGGCGCAGTTCGGCCCAGCGCCGAGCGGCGGCAAGGCCCGTATACCCGGCACCGATGATCGCAACGGCGGCGCTGCGTGCTCCGCTAAGCGTTTGCGAGGCACGGCGGGGCGGAAGAAGGGCGTTCCAGCCGCAGGGCTGGCCGTAGCGGGGGTAGGAGTTCATGGTGTCCTTCAGGGAAAGCGAGGGCGACGGCAAAGGTTTATAGTGTCGCCCCTTTTTTTTGCCGGAGCGAGCCCTTGACCCCCCAGCGCGCCCGCCGCATTCGAGCGGTTCTCGACCGTCGCCAGCCCGATCTTCGGGTCCTGACCGATTCGGTCCACAAGGGCCATAACCTGTCCGCCATCGTCCGTTCTGCCGATGCCTTCGGCGTGCTCGATATGGACGTCGTGGTGGGGGATGGCGATTACCGCGCCTACCGTTCGACGGCCATGGGTAGCCAGCGGTGGGTTTGTCTTCATCGCCACTCCTCCGTGGAGGCGGCCCTGGCCCCGCAAAAGGCCGCGGGCTATCAGGTGGTCGTGGCCCATTTAGACCCTACGGCGGTGGACTTTCGCACGGTGGATTACACCCGGCCGACGGTGCTCCTCATGGGGGCGGAAAAGCAGGGCCCGGGCGCGGCCGCCCTGGCCGCGGCGGATCATTACGTCACCATCCCCATGGTGGGCATGGTGGAATCCTTTAACGTCTCCGTGGCTGCGGCGCTGCTCCTGGCTGAGGCCTATCGCCAGCGCGAAGCCGCTGGGCTTTTTGCGCAGCCCAGGCTCGACCCCACGCGCTATGAGCGCCTCTTCTTTGAATGGGGAGAGCCCAAGCTGGCAGCCTTCTGCCAGCGCCGGGGCTTGCCCTACCCAGCGCTCAACCCGGAGGATGGCAGCCTCCTCGATCCGGGCTGGTTTGCCCGCGTGCAGGCTGCGGAGGCGGAGGACGCTGCTATGATGGACGACCCAACTTAAGGAGTGAAGGTCATGGGACGGGGCGTTGATGGTCCTGCCGTACCCAGTGGGAGCAAGTACGAAACGGAAACGGGCCGCCGAGCCGTCAAGAACGGCCAGAAGCCCCGGGCCGATGCGCCGCCCTCGGAGCGCAAGCCCCCGTGGCTCCGCCTTAAGTTGGAGCACAGCCCTCGCTACGGCGCCGTTAAGGCGCTGGTTAAGCAGCATGGTTTAGCGACGGTCTGCGAGGAGTCTCACTGTCCGAATATGAGCGAGTGTTGGAGCCACGGCACCGCTACCCTCATGCTCATGGGGTCCGTGTGCACGCGGGCTTGTCGCTTCTGCGCTGTTGATACGGGCAATCCTGGCGGTTTCCTCGATGCGCAGGAGCCGGCGCGGGTGGCGGAAACGGTAGAGACCATGGGGCTGCGCTACGTGGTGCTTACGAGCGTCGACCGGGACGACCTCCCCGATGGCGGCGCGGCTCATTATGCGGCCACCATTGCCGCCATTAAGGCGCGCACCCCCGAGGTTGTGGTGGAGGCCCTCACCCCCGATTTTTCGGGGGACGAAAGCGCCGTTCGGCGCTTGGTAGAAAGCGGGGTCGACGTCTTCGCTCAGAACCTAGAAACGGTGGAGCGCCTCACCCATCCCGTGCGCGATCCCCGGGCGGGCTATGGGCTCACCCTGCGCGTGCTCGCGCTGGCTAAAGGCCTCGCCCCGGCCGTGCTCACCAAATCCAGTCTCATGCTCGGGCTTGGGGAAACGGAAGACGAGCTCTTTCAGGCCATGGACGACCTCCTGGCCGCGGGGGTCAGCTTGCTCACCCTGGGGCAGTATCTCCGGCCCACGTTGAATCATTTGCCCGTGGTGCGCTGGGTGCCACCGGAGGATTTCGCGCGCTATCGGGAAGTGGGGCTGGCGAAGGGCTTTCGCGAAGTGGCCTCTGGTCCCCTGGTGCGCTCCAGCTACCGCGCCGATCGCGTCTTTGCCGAGAGCGGCGGTGCGCTCCCGGACCTGGTCCAGCCGAATACGGCGCCGGGACTGATTCCCGTGCGCCACCTTTCACCCAATCGATAAAGGAGTAGGGGTATGGCTAAGGTCGTTATTACGGGGGCCAATCGCGGTATCGGTTTGGCGCTCGCGAAGGCCTACGCGGCGCGCGGGGACGAGGTGATCGCCACCAGCCGGACGTTAAGTGACGCCCTTGCCGGCGTTGCCGGGGTAACTCAGCATGCGCTTGATGTCAGTTCCGCCGACAGTGTTGCGGCTTTTGTGGAAAGCCTCGCGGGCCCCGTGGACATTCTCATTAACAATGCCGGGATCAGCGGCCCGGAGCGTGCTCAGCAAACCCTGGCGGAGATGGATTACGACGGCTGGGCTGACGCCTTTGCCGTGAACAGCATGGGGCCCCTTCGGGTCCTTCAGGGGCTGCGGGCGCAGTTGGCAGCAGCGCCCCTGGGTAAGGCCGTGACCATTACCAGTCAGCTCGGCGCCTTAAGCCTTGATTGGCCCATGTCCTACGCCTACTGCGCCTCGAAAGCGGCGGTCAATAAGGTGATGCGCCTGGCGGCGCTCGATCTGAAGGACGAGGGCACGGCGGTGCTGTTGCTGCACCCGGGGTGGGTGCGTACCGATATGGGGGGATCGGAAGCCACCTTATCGGTGGAAGAGAGCGCCGGCGGCATCATGGCCGCCATCGACGGCCTGACGCTGGAAACCACCGGCGCCTTCCTGAACTGGGATGGACGCCCCCACGAGTGGTAGAGCGCGCCCGCGCGAAGCTCGGGCGGCTTAGCGCCCGAGCGTGCTTTCCGTGCTGGCCAGCGCCGGGTCGGGGGCGGTGAGCCACTGATTCAGCGTTAGCATGTCACCAGGCGTGAGGGTGCCTGTCTGCCGCTTCAGCGCGATCACGTCTTCGACGAAATCGATGATGGAGTTGTCGTGATCGCGCAGTGCCGAGTACACGGCGCGCTGAGCGATGAGCACATCCACCACATTTCGCGTCCCGACCTCATAGCCCGTTTGCGCCGCGTCCAGAGCGGACTGGGTAGATTTGATGGCTTGGGCCCGGGCCCGCGTACGCGCTACGTCACGCTTGACGTTGATGTAGAACGCGCGCGTCTGCTGACGGACCTGGCGCCGGGTGCCTTCCAGGTTCATGGCCTGCGCGTCAAAGCGCGCATAGGCTTGGCGCCGCTGGGCGCTCAGCCGGCCCCCGGCAAACAGGGGCATGGTGACGTTCAGGGCGATGGAGTCTTGGTCCGTATCCCGGGGCACCACCACGGCGCTATCGTCCACGAGGTTGTACTGGTCCGTTTCGGAGTTATTCACGCTGCGCTGGAAGGCTAAGCTCACCCGCGGCAGGTGAGCGGAGGCGGCGGCGCGGGCACCGGCGAGGGC
>JADHNU010000061.1 GCA_016779325.1 Pseudomonadales bacterium | reverse complement strand
AACCTACGTGGATCTGGCGCGTCGGCCGACGCTTAATCGGGCTTCCAAGGTTCATACCGTCCTCCCAGGCCTAGCGACCCAGCACCAGCTGCGCGATGTCGTTGCGCGTATGGGGCCGCAGGGGCACGTCCATTTGGTTGTAGCTTACGCGCACTCCGGGGGCATAGCCTAGGCGCAGCGCGAAGGGCCCTTCCCCCTGCACCACAAGCCGAGTGCCCGGCGTCGGCGCCCCCTGAAAGAGCAAAAGGTCCGCGCCATCCCGAACTTCGGTCCAGCTCTCGGAGGCATAGGTCAATTCAAGACGGGCGCCTGCAACGCCGACCCACAGCTCGGGCTTACCATCGGCGCCCTCCCGCGCCTCCGGTTCGGGAGTCGCACCGGTGGGAGCCAAGGCCATGGGAACGGCGGCCAGAAGGGGCTCAGGCGCCCCGTCCGCAGCACCGAGCTGTTGTCCGGCCCCCAGCACCATGACCCCGAGGAGCACCGCCCCCAGGGCTGAGAAGCTCGTCATCACCCAACCGGGGTTCTGGAAAATGCCGCGGAGGAGGGAGGCCCGGAAACCCCGCTTGAGGGATAGGCGCGGCAAGGCCGCCCCCTCGGAAGCCAGCCCCGCCTCCGCCAGCTGCTGGTCAAAAGCGGCGAGCACCGGCGCCGAGGGCACCAGCAGCAGGCGCGCGTAGGCGCGGAGGTAGCCCCGTACAAAGATCAGGCTGGGAAGGCGGGACAGATCATCTGCCTCGAGGGCGCTCAGGGTGGAGAGGGATAGGTTAAGCGTTTGGGCCAGGTCCTCGAGGGTCAGGCCACGCTCCACGCGCACACGGGCCAGCAGAGCCCCGGGGCCGAGGCGCTGAGGCACGTCACTCATGGCGCCTGGACTCCAAGCGCCTCAAGGCGCCGCGAGGCCTCCGCCTCCGCGTTGGGATCGCCGAGGCGGCGCGCAATGGCCAGGGCCAGGGTCAGGCTTTCCTCGTTATCGGGGGCGCAGCGGGCGAAGCGCTCCGCTAGGCTTCGAGCCTGAGGGATATCCCCTTCCGTAAGATACCAGCGGGTGAGGGCCAGCAAGGGCCGCCGAGCGCAGGGCGCTAGGGAGAGGGCTCGCTGAAAGGCGTCCCGGGCGGCCTCCGGAGCCTTCGCGGCGTCCAGGGCTTGGCCGAGATTTTCAAAGGTCACGGCGCGGGCCGGGAAATCTGCGTCCTCCGCGGCCTGGCGGAGAGCCACCACGGCCTCCTCGAACCGTCCCTGACCATAGAGAAATACACCGTAATCGTTGTGGACCTCGGCGTGCTCCGCACCGAAACGCCGGGCCCGGCGAAAGGCGGCCTCCGCGAGCTCCGGCTCCCCCTCCGCGTCGTAGATCCGGGCCAGGATCAGGTGAGGACGCCAGGCGCGGTCATTGATCTCAAGCGCAGAGGCGAGGGGGCGGCGAGCCCGATCGAAGTCCCCAGCGTCTGCGTAGCCCTCTGCCAGGGCCAGATAAGCGTCAAAGCGCGCCTCCTGTTCCTGCGACGGCGCCCCCTGGCACCCCAAAAGCCCTAGGGTGAGGAGGAGCGCAGCAAGGCGCCTAGCGCCCGGACTGCCCATGAATGATCTCCCCGTGATCCCGGAGCCGCGCCAAGTAGCGCGTGCGCCGTTTGGTTCGGTCGTCAAAGGCCCCGGCCAGCTGGCCGCAGGCGGCATCGATATCGTCACCTCGGGTGGTGCGCACCATGGTGGCGTAATTTGCCGCCATCATGCGCTCTTGGAAACGCCGCACGTCCCGGGCATCGGGGCGCGCATAGCCCGAACCTGGGAAGGGATTGAAGGGGATGAGGTTGAGCTTCACCCGTTCCCGGAGCCGCGCCAGGCAAGCGATAAGCGCCTCCGCATCTTCCGGGCGGTCGTTCACCCCCGCAAGGAGCGTGTACTCCACCGTAATGCTGCGCCATTCCCCGAGCTTTTCGAGGTAGGCCTCGCAGGCATCGAGCAGTTCTGCGATGGGATAGCGACGGTTGATGGGAACGAGCTGATCCCGGAGTTCGTCCGTGGGGGCATGGAGGGAAATCGCGAGGGCCACATCCGTCCGCCCCGCCAGGGCGCGAATGGCGGGGACCACCCCCGCCGTTGATAAGGTCAGGCGGCGCTTAGAAATGCCGTAGCCCAAATCATCAAGGAGCACGGAAATCGCTTCGAGCACGGGCTCGAAGTTGAGGAGTGGCTCCCCCATGCCCATGAGCACGACGTTCGTGATGGGCTTGGGGCGACCGAAGTCCGTATCCCGGAGCGCCCGGCGTGCCAGGCGAACCTGGGAGACGATCTCCGCCGCGGTCAAGTTTCGGTTAAAGCCCTGCTTCCCCGTGGCGCAGAAGCTGCAATCGAGGGCGCAGCCCACCTGGGACGAAATGCACAGCGTGCCCCGGTCTTTCTCTGGGATGAACACCGTTTCGATGCGCTGGCCGTCAGCAAGGGCGAAGAGCCATTTCCGCGTGCCGTCCTTCGACTGGTGATCCTGCACCACCTCGGGCATGGCCAGGGTGGCCTCCGCCTCGAGCCGCGCCCGGAGGGCCCGGGAGAGATCGGTCATGGTGGCGAAGTCATCGGCGTCGCGGTGATGAAGCCATTTCATCACCTGCACCGCGCGGAAGGGCTTTTCCCCAAGGCGAGCAAAATAGGCCTCGAGGGACGCCTTGCTCATGCCCAGGAGCGCCACCGGCGCCGCCGCGGCGTCGCCGGTGAGATCCCTTAAAGCCAGCCCTTCTGCCATGACCGAAGGCGTCCGCTTAAGCGCGGGCGCAGACGTCCAGCGCACTGAAGAAGTAGGCCACTTCCCGAGCCGCGGAGGTCGTGGAGTCGGAGCCATGCACAGCATTGGCGTCAATGGACTCAGCGAAGTCCGCGCGGATTGTGCCCGGCGCCGCTTCCTTCGGGTTCGTCGCGCCCATGAGCTCGCGATTCTTGGCCACCGCATTTTCCCCTTCAAGCACCTGCACCATGACGGGGCCACTGGTCATGAAGGCCACGAGATCCCTGAAGAAGGGGCGCTCGGCATGCTCGGCGTAGAAGCCGCCGGCTTGGGCATCGGACAGGTGCATCATGCGGGCAGCCACGATCTTCAGCCCCGCTTCCTCGAACCGCGCGTAAATGGCGCCAATTGCGTTTTTCGCAACGGCGTCGGGCTTGATGATCGAAAGGGTGCGCTCAACGGCCATGGGTGCTCTCCAAGGGAAATCATGAGGGCCCCCTTGGCCCTCAAAAGTGGCGCAAAATGATACGGACTTTAGGAACTTACAGCTACAGGGGAACGCAAGGATAAGACCCGCTCTGCGAGCCAGGCGCCGGCGCCCTCAACTTCGGCCACCGTGGTAAATCGGCCAAAGGAAAAGCGCAGGGCGGAAAAGGCCAGGGCTCGAGGGACGCCAAGAGCCGTCAGCACGAAGGAGGGCTCCACGGAAACGCTGTTGCATGCCGAACCGCTGGAGCAGGCGAGCTCGCTGGCCACGGCCATCTGCAGGGTCTCACCGTCGACGCCATCGAAGGCTAAATTCAGAATGCCGGGCATGGTCGGCGCCCCGGATCCCAGGGGGTGAACCCCTGGCAAGGCGCCGAGTCCCCGAAGGAACGCCTCTCGGCACGCCTCAAGATGCGCGAGCTCGGCCTCTAGCGCACCGTCGGCGTAGCACGCCGCAGCGGCCCCTAAGCCCACGATCTGATGGGTCGGCAAGGTGCCGGAGCGCAGCCCCCGCTCGTGCCCGCCCCCGTGCATTTGCGCCACCGGCGGTGGGTTCAAACCACGGTTCACGTACAGCGCACCAACGCCCTTTGGACCGTAAATCTTATGCCCAGAGAAAGACATGAGATCCACCGGGAGGGCCGATAGGTCGAGCGCCATCTTGCCAAGGGCCTGCGCCCCGTCTACATGAAAGGGCACGCCGGCATCCCGGCACAGGGCACCCAGGGCCGCGAGATCGTTCTTCACCCCAAGCTCGTTATGCACCGCCATGAGGGAGACCAAGATCGTATCCGGGCGCAGCGCCGCGGCCAGCGTTTCCGGGGCCACGACGCCGCTTGGCTCGGGGGCAAGCCAGCTCACCTCGAAACCTTGCGCCTCAAGCACCTTGAAGCAGTCCACCACGGCCTTGTGCTCAATGGGGGAGGTGATGAGGTGGCGCCCGCGTCCGGCCAGGGCCTCGGCCATGCCCTTGATGGCCAGGTTATTGGCTTCCGTCGCCCCGGAGGTGAACACCAGTTCGCGCACATCGCAGCCCAGCAGGGTCGCAAGCTGGCTCCGCCCTAGCTCCACGGCCTCCTCCGCATCCCAGCCAAAGCGGTGGGTTCGGGAGGCGGGATTGGCAAACACCCCATCAAGGGTCAGGTGCTGCCCCATAACCTCCGCCACCCGCGGATCCACGGGGGTGGTGGCGGCGTAATCGAGATAGAGGGGCGTCATAAAGGGACCTGCGGCCTAGAGCTGCATGGCGGCAATCAGCGCATCCCCTTCGCGCTGGCCCACCCGCTGGCGCTCCGCCACATCCTGAACGGCCTCTCGCGCCACCAGGGACGCCAGGGTGTACTGGCTCAAGAACTGCTCGATGCGGGCCGAGAGATCGCTCCAGAGATCGTGGGTGAGGCATTGCTGCCCATCCTGGCAACGCCCACTCCCGCCACAGCGCGTGGCGTCCAGCTGCTCGTCCACGGCGGCGATGATACGGGCAATGGAGATAGCCTCCAGGGGCTCGGACAGGCGATAGCCGCCCCCGGGGCCTCGCACGCTCGCCACCAGACCGCCCCGTCGAAGGCGAGCGAAAAGCTGTTCGAGATAGGCCAGGGAGATGCCCTGACGCTCCGCAATATCCCCAAGGGGCACGGGCTTCGGCGCGGCATTCAAGGCCAAATCCAGCATCGCTGTGACGGCGTAGCGCCCTCGTGTGGTTAGTCGCATGCCCAATCCCTTAACGCATTACCGTGCAATAACTTACGTCCTTAGGGCTCCCTGTCAACTGCCTTTCCCCGACGCCCCTTGTCGCCCCCGGTCAGGACCCGCTCCAGGCCAGTGAAGACTCCTCGAAGAATGTTCACCTCCACCTGATCCAGGCGAGTGCGGAAGAAGAGCCGACGCAGGCGCAAGCGCACCTGCCCCGGCTCCCGGTCCGCGAGGAAGCCCGAGTGATCCACCATGCGATCTAAATGCCCCATGAAGTGCTCCAGAGCTTCCGCGCTAGCCCAGGGTCGATCCCAGGGGGGCTCCGGGGGGCGCACTCCCTCAAGCCAAGCCATGCGCAGTTCATAGGCCACGAGCTGCACCGCCATGGACAAATTCAGACTTGGATAGGCCGGATCGGTTTCCACCATCATGTGGTGCTGACACCGGGCGAGCTCATCATTGGTTAGGCCACTGGCCTCGCGACCAAACACAAAGGCCACCGCGGCGCCCTCCCCCGTTTGAAGCTCCTCATGAGCCAAGGTGGCGCCGCTCCGCGCCGTCACCATGGGCCAGGGCACCCGCCGGCTTCGAGCTGAGGTGCCAATCACGAGGGTTGCATCGTCAATGGCCTCCGCGAGGGAGGACACCACCGTGGCCCCGTCCACCAGCTCGACCGCTGAGGCGGCGCGAAAGCGGGCCTCCGGATCGGGGAAGCGCTGGGGATTCACCAGCACGAGGTTACCGAGGCCCATATTTTTGAGGGCCCGAGCCGCGGCCCCAATGTTCCCGGGATGGGAGGGCTCAATCAGCACAAAACGCAGCCGCGCCCGGAGCGCCGGATCGAAGGGGGGGCTTTGGAACTCGTCGCTCACGGGCGTTCTCCCTGATTGAATGCGAGCGCGGAACGCGGGCTTCTGCTAGCATCCGTCGCCTATTTTTGCACCGCCCTGCGCAAGGACCCACGCCATGCAACCCTTGGCCAATATGGCGCTACGCGCCGCCCGAAAAGCGGGGCAAATTATCGTCCGCGCGCTGGACCGCGTCGACCGCGTCAACGCTGAACAGAAGGGCAAGAACGACTGGGTCTCGGACATCGACCGCGCCGCCGAAGCGGCCATCATTGAAACCTTGCTGACGGCCTACCCAGATCACGGCTTCCTCGGCGAGGAATCGGGGCATCGGGAAGGGCATGACGGGCACACCACCTGGATCATCGACCCGCTGGACGGCACCACCAACTTCCTCCGGGGCATTCCCCATTTCGCCATCTCCATCGCCTGCCGACAGCATGGGCGCCTTGAACACGCGGTTGTCTTCGACCCCCTCCGGGATGAAGCCTTCGTGGCCTCCCGGGGCTACGGCGCTCAGCTCAACGGCAAGCGCCTCCGGGTCACCCGCCTTCCGAGCCTTGACGGCGCCATCATCGGCACGGGCATTCCCTACCGGCAAAAGGCGGTGCATCTTCAGCCCTACCTAGGCATGGTCGGAGCCGTCACGCAAGACGCGGCGGACCTTCGCCGCGCCGGCTCCGCAGCGCTTGATCTCGCCTACGTCGCCGCTGGGCGCTTCGACGGCTACTGGGAACTGGGCCTAAAGCCTTGGGACATTGCCGCCGGCGCCTTGCTCGTCACGGAGGCCGGCGGTCTCGTGGGGGATCTGTCCGGCGGCAATCAATTTTTACAACAAGGGCACATCGTTTGCGGCGCCCCGAAGGTCTTTAAGGGCCTGCTCCAAAAGATCGCGCCCCACGTCACCGACGCGCTTCGGGGAGGCTAAGCCCCCAAAGGGGGGGCGCCTTACAGCAGGGCGTCCTGGTCCTGCCCTTCCTTTTCCGGCACCAGTAGATCTTTTTGCTCCACGCCCATGAGCAGCAGGGCGTTAGCCGCCACGTAAATAGACGAGTAGGTGCCCACGAGCACCCCCACCACCAGCGCCTCGGCAAAGCCCTCAATCATGGAGCCTCCAAAGAGCAGCAGGGCGATAAGCACAAGCAGGGTCGTGAGGGATGTCACCAGGGTACGGCCGAAGGACTGGCTGATGGCCTGATTGATCACCGCAACCGGCTCCGCCCGCCGCAGGGCACGGAAATTCTCCCGGATGCGGTCGGCCACCACGATGGTGTCGTTCAGCGAGTAGCCGATCACCGCTAGCACGGCGGCGAGGGACGGCAAATCGAAGGACCAGCGAAAGAGCGAAAACGCCCCGAGCGTGATGATGACGTCATGCACAAGGGCGATCACAGCGCTGAGGGCGAATTTCCCGGTAAAGCGGAACATGATGTAGACCATGACCAGGGACAGGGCAGCGAGCATGGCCAGCCCCCCCTGCTCCCGGAGCTCCTCCCCCACTGCGGGGCCCACAAACTCGCTTCGCCGGAGTACCACCCCGTCCCCGTAATCGGCGCGCAGGGCCTGGAGGATCACATCCCCCACGGTGGCCGTCTCCCCCACCACATCTGGGGGCACGCGCACGAGCACATCCCGCGCCGCGCCAAAGCTCTGCACCACGAGATCCCCGTAGCCTTGGGCCTCCAGGCCCAAGCGCACCGCTTGAGGATCGGCGGCTTCGGGGAAGTGCACCTCCACCAGCGTGCCGCCGGTGAAGTCGAGGCCAAAATTCAAGCCCCTCAACCCGAGAAGCGCCAGGGACGCAATGATGAGCAGCGTAGACAAAATCAGGGTGAGCTGGCGCCAGCGCATGAAATCGACGGCCAACTTCGTCTCCCAGAAGACCTGGGGCGCGCTTTCGCCGCTGCGGCGACGAGAGGCGGGGGATGGATCTGCCATGATCGCTCCTAAATCGCCAGCCGCGCGACGCGGCGGCCTCCGTACAGGGCATTAATCAGCGCCCGGGTCAGGACGATGGCCGTAAACATGGAGGTCACGATGCCAATGGCTAGGGTCACGGCGAAGCCCTTCACGGGCCCGGAGCCGATGGCGTACAGCACGATGGCCACGAGGAAAGTCGTGAGGTTGGCATCGAAAATGGTAACGAAGGCTCGGTCGAAGCCCGAATGGATCGCCTGCTGGGGCGAGCGGCTGCCCAGCTCTTCCCGGATACGGGAGAAGATCAGCACGTTCGCATCTACCGCCATGCCCACGGTCAATACGATGCCCGCAATGCCCGGGAGGGTCAGCGTGGCGCCGAGGAGAGACATCACCGCCGTCAGAAGTACCAAATTCACCGCCAGGGCCACGTTCGCCGCCAGACCGAAGAGCCGGTAGTAAACCAGCATGAACAGCAGCACGAGCCCGAAGCCCACGGCTACGGACAGCATGCCCGCGCGGATATTGTCCTCCCCGAGGGACGCGCCGACGGTGCGCTCCTCTACGATGTACATAGGCGCAGCGAGCGCGCCAGCCCGAAGCAGAAGTGCCAGGTCCGAGGCTTCTCGCTGGGAGATGCCCGTAATTCGGAAGCGATTGCCAAGGGCCGCCTGAATGGTGGCCACGCTAATAAGGCGCTGGGTCTCGTAGGGAATTTGCCGAACCACCGTTTCCCCATCGATTTCCACGTAGCGCGTCCGCGTCCGCGTCTCCTTGAAGAGGATGGCCATGGAGCGCCCGATGTTGCCCCGGGTCGCCTCGTTCATGCGCTGTCCGCCGCGCCCATCCAAGGTGATATTCACCTGTGGCATGGAAGTTTCCGGATCAAAGCCCGCTTGTGCATTGGATACCCGATCACCGGAGACGATCAGCGCCCTTTCGAGATCGACCGCCCGGAACTCGTAGTCGTAGGTTTCGACGTCCGAGCGCGGCGCGTCGGGCTGCGCCACGAGGCGAAACTCGAGGTTTGCCACCTTCCCAATAATGTCCTTGGCGCGGGTGGAGTCCTGAATCCCCGGAAGGTCGAGGACGATGCGATTGCGTCCGAGACGCTGGACCAGGGGCTCGGAGACCCCAAGCTCGTTCACCCGATTTCGAAGGCTGACGAGGTTTTGGTCAATCGCGTAGTCCTCAATGTCCTTCACCACCTCCGGGCGGAGGGTCAGCTGGAGCGCGGGGGCGTCTTCGATGAGTTCTGCCGTGACCGTGAACTCGAGCACGCGATCGGCGAGCAAGCGCCGCGCCTCGTCGCGATCGGCTTCATCGCGGAAACGGATGGTGATGCGGCGGGCGCTTTGCTCCGTTACCACGGGGCGCAGGTAGCGGAGCCGCTCAGTGCGGAACAGGGTGCGCACCTCGTCTTCAAAGGCCCGTAGGCGATCTGCGACGGCCCGCTCCATGTCCACCTCGAGGAGAAAGTGGACCCCCCCGGAAAGGTCAAGACCGAAGTTCATGCGCTGGGCGCCTAAGTCCTCGAGCCAAGCGGGGGTAGTAGACGCCAGGTTTAGGGCCACGATGAAATTGTCGCCGAAGCCGCCGCGCACCAGCGCCTCCTTGACCACTTCCTGGGCCCGCAGCTGAGCATCGTTGCTCCTAAAGCGCAGAAGCGCGGCGCGGTCTTCCAAGGTCGCACCGAAGCTTTCCAGCCCGGCTTCAGCAAGGGCCGTCCGGGCCACCGCAAAGGCTTCCGCGAGGGGCTGCTCCGCCTCCTCCCGAGGGGAAAGCTGGAGCGCATAATCCGGTGGATAGAGATTGGGGATGGCGTAGATAACGCCGAACACCAGGGCGAGGAGGAGTGCGATGCCCTTGCCCCACCCCGTACGGTTCAGTTGCTCCGGGGCGCGGCGCCGCGGGGCTGCGCCGCCCAGAAAGGCGCCGGGGGCGCCGGCGCGGGGCCCTTCGCTCATCAGCCCCCCTCGGCGTCGAGCTGCTTCAGCGTACCCTTCGGCAGCGTGCCAATCACCGCAGCCTTCTGAAAGCGCAGGGTGGTGGGGCCCACCTTCACCTGCACAAAGTCGTCCTCGACCTTGGCAATGACGCCCACCAAGCCCGCCTGGGTGACCACCTCGTCACCCTTATTCAGCGCCGCCATGAGCGCCGCCTGCGCCTTCTCCCGCTTACGCTGGGGCCGGATCAGGAAGAAGTAGAAAAATACAATAAGGAAGGCGAGCCATACCCAACCCCACCAATCCGGTTGCGCCTGAGCGCCAGCCTCGGCGGCCTGAGCCGGGGAAATCAACCAATTCATGCCACGCTCCAAGGGTCTGCGGCCGCTTCAGGCCGCTCAAGATTCCAGCGCTCGTAGAGCTCTATCACGAGGGTCGGCAATGTACCGGAGCGGATAGCCCCTCGCAATTGCGCCATGAGCGTCAGGTAGTAGGTGATGTTGTGAATCGTCCCCAGCTGCGCCCCCAGCATTTCGCCGCAGCGATCCAGGTGATGAAGATAGGCCCGGGAGAAGTTCTGGCAGGTATAGCAGGCACAGGCGTCGTCGAGGGGGCTGTCATCGCGGCGATGGCGCGCATTACGAATCCGAACCACCCCATGGTGGGTAAACAGATGGCCGTTGCGAGCGTTCCGCGTCGGCATGACGCAATCAAACATATCCACGCCCCGCACCACCCCTTCCACCAAATCCGAAGGCGTGCCGACGCCCATCAGGTAACGCGGCGCGGCCTCGGGCATTTGGGGCATGAGCTGTTCCAGCACCCCGAGCATGGCAGGCTTCGGTTCCCCTACGGACAGCCCGCCAATGGCATAGCCATCGAAGCCCAGGGCCTGCAGACCGTCCAGGGAAGCCCGGCGCAGCGCGGGATACATGCCCCCCTGAACGATGCCAAAGAGCACATTGGGGCTATCGCCATGGGCCGCCTTGGAC
Organism: Pseudomonadales bacterium; assembly: GCA_016779325.1. GTDB lineage: Bacteria > Pseudomonadota > Gammaproteobacteria > Pseudomonadales > Azotimanducaceae > Salivita. Next base: position 115 of record JADHNU010000061.1, on the reverse strand, counting down.
CGGGCGGCCCAGCGAAGAGACAGTTCCATGGAAACGCGCGCCTCGTCCTCCGTGGCGGGAAAGGGCGTGCACTCGTCAAAGCACATCACCACATCGGAGTTCAGCGCGCGCTGCA
>JADHNU010000016.1 GCA_016779325.1 Pseudomonadales bacterium | reverse complement strand
GGCTGGACCGTGCGGGAGGTCGAGCGACAGGTGCAGAAAACGATGTTGCCGCCGCAAGGCAAGCCCCCTCGCCCTGCCCCCGATCGAGATACCGTCGCCCTCGAGCGCACCCTCGCGGAGCGCCTCGGCGCGCCCGTGAGCATCGAGCACGGCAAAAAAGGGGGGCGGCTAATCATTCGCTACACCTCGCTCGAAGAATTGGACGGGGTCCTTGCCCACCTCCGGCCCTAGATGGGTGGCCTCGGATGCCTTGCTCCAGGGCTAGGGTGTGCCTATAATTCGCGCGCTTCTAACCTAGGGTCATGGGCTTGATCGGAGACGCCGCCGTTAAGCGGGGTTTGCTCCCGGGTCCCTTGCGATGAAAAAACCTGACGATTCCCGCGGCTTGGGGCAGGTTTTGGTCGTACAGATCCTCGCCCTTGGCGTCGCTGGGGCCAGTGCTGCGGCCCTTGGGTTGGGCGATGCCAAGACCACGCTCCTCGGAGGAGTCGTGGCCTTCGTGCCCAATCTCTGGATGGCCCGCCGCGTTACACGGTCGGCCAACCATGAGCGGCCCTTGGTGGCCGCCGGCGCGCTCTTCGGCGCCATGCTTTTTAAATTGGTGCTTGCGGTCGGGCTGCTTGCTCTGGCCCTAAGCCAACTGCCCTCGGGGCAGGGCCCAGCATTCTTTATGGGCTTTCTTGTGGTCCATGCGGCGCACCGCATAGGCGCATGGATCGCCCCGCTTTAGGCGAATGAAAACGATTTCAGCGTGGAGCCGCTCATGGCATCAGGTGGACCCTTAACCGCGGAAGGCTACATCCAGCATCACCTCACGAATCTGGTCTATGGTCAGTTCAACGAGAGTCATGCGCGGGCGCAAGCAAGCTGCCAAGAGCACTGCGTAGCCGTGGGCGATTGGGGTATTGCCCAAACCGCCGAAGAGGCGGCGCAAATGGGCTTCATGGCCATCAATATTGACACCATGGGTTGGTCCCTGGTGCTGGGCTTAATCTTCCTCTTCGTTTTCCACCGCGCGGCAAAGCAGGCCACCACGGGTGTGCCCTCGGGGCTTCTCAACTTCGTTGAGACCATCGTCGATTTTATCGACGATCTCGTCCGGAGCACCTTTCAGCATGCCGGCAACAAGTTGGTGGCACCGATGGCCCTCACGATCTTTGTGTGGGTCTTCTTTATGAATCTGATGGATCTCATCCCGGTGGATTGGATCCCCTTCGTAGCCGAGCACTACCTCCATATTCCCTTTATGAAGGTTGTACCCAGCACGGATCCGAACATCACGTTGGGTATGGCACTTGGCGTCTTCATGCTCATCATCTACTACAGCATTCTGAAGAAAGGGGCCTGGGGTTTCTTCTCCGAGCTGGCCTTCCACCCGTTTCCGAAGTGGATGTTCCCCGTCAATCTCATTCTTGAAGGGGTGAACCTCATCGCCAAGCCCGTATCCCTTGGCCTGCGGTTGTTCGGAAATCTGTATGCCGGTGAAATGATCTTTATCTTGATCGCCCTCATGTATGGCGGACTGGTGATGAGTGTGGCAGGTGGCGTGCTTCAGCTTGCTTGGGCCCTATTCCACGTCCTCGTCATCACCCTACAGGCGTTCATTTTTATGGTTTTGTCCGTCGTGTACCTGAATCAGGCCCACGATGTGATGGAAGAGCACTGAGGCCCCGCCGCTGCCTTCGGGCCGTCGGGATTCTTGCGTACGTAGCGGAACCTTAACCTTTTCGCGATAACACTCGGGAGCAGTCATGGAGTACATCTACATTGCAGCTGCGGTTCTCATGGGCCTTGGGGCCCTTGGCGCCTCTATCGGCGTGGCCGTTCTTGGTGGCAAATTTATCGAAGGCGTTGCTCGCCAGCCGGAGCAACTACCCACCCTTCGGACCCAGCTCTTCATCGTTCTCGGCCTCGTTGACGCCGTGCCGATGATCGCTGTGGGTATCGCTCTGTATCTTCTCTTCGCGGTCGCTGGCGGCTAAGCACGCCCTAGGGCGCTCCTCGGAGCGACCAAGCAAACGCGCAGCGGAGGATTTACGCTATGAGCATTACCCTCACCCTACTCGGGCAGTCGATTGCCTTCTTTGTTTTCGTGTGGATTTGCATGAAAACGATTTGGCCGCCGATCGTGGAAGCCATGGAGGCTCGGCAGAAGCAAATCGCCGACGGCCTGGCGGCCGCAGAGCGGGCCTCCCTAGACCTTGAGCTGGCACAAAAGCGTGCCACGGACGAGCTCAAGGGCGCCAAGGAAGAGGCCGCTGCGCTGGTGGAGCAAGCTCGCCAACGGGCAGCGCAAATGGTTGACGAGGCAAAGGAAGAGGCCCGCGCTGAAGGGGCTAAGCTCCTGGAGGCCGCGCGCGCCGACATCGAGCGCGAAGTTAACCGGGCCCGGGAAACGCTCCGCAAGGACGTTGCCGTCCTGGCTGTGGCGGGGGCAGAGAAGGTGCTGGGGCAGGTGGTTGATGCCGGTGCGCACCAAGCCCTGCTCGACGATCTCGCACAGCAACTCTAAGGCGGGGAGACCACCATGGCAGAGCTAGCAACCCTTGCACGCCCCTACGCCCGAGCGGCCTTTGGCGTCGCCCAGGATACGGGCGCCGTTGAGGCCATGGGTCGGGGCTTAGCGCTGCTCGGTGCGGCGGCTGCCGCGCCGGAAGTGGCCGCGCTGCTGGCAGCCCCGAAGCCCGACCCCGCTGCTAAGGCGGCTGAACTGGCGGGCTTTTTGCCGGAAGGCGCGCCGGACGCCCTGCGGGCCTTGCTCGCTGTGCTTGCCGAGAACAAGCGGCTTGCCCTGTTGCCGGAGATCGCCACGCAATTTGCCGTGGCCCGGGATGCCCTTGAGCAGACCCTTGATGTGGAGGTGGTGCTGGCGCAGCCCGCCGATGAGGCAACGCTTGAGCGGCTCAAGGCAGCTTTACAGGCCCGCTTTAAGAAAGAAATCGCCATCAGCCATCGGATCGACCCGACCCTTTTGGGCGGCGCGCTGATCCGCGCTGGTGACACGCTAATTGATGGTTCCGTACGCGGCCGCCTCGGCCGCTTGGCCGACGCCCTGCGCGTCTAACCGAGGTCCGGGGCCCCCGGATTCGAACGCATTCTGAGGATGGACCGATGCAGCAACTGAACCCTTCCGAGATCAGCGACATCATTAAGCAGCGCATCGCGTCGATGGATCTCCAAACCGAAGCGCGGAACGAGGGCACGATTGTTAGCGTGTCCGACGGCATCATCCGCATCCACGGCATGGCCGAAGCCCGCTATGGGGAGATGATCGAATTCTCCGCTGGTGGCTATGGCCTTGCGCTGAACCTCGAGCGGGACTCCGTGGGCGCTGTGGTGCTTGGGGACTACCAACACCTCGCCGAAGGGCAAACCGCGCGATGCACCGGGCGCATCCTGGAAGTGCCCGTGGGTCGCGAGCTGGTCGGTCGCGTCGTGGATGCGCTCGGCAACCCCATTGACGGTCGTGGCGATCTTGGCACCTCGGAAACGGACGCCATCGAGAAGGTTGCGCCTGGGGTTATCGCGCGGAAGTCCGTGGATCAGCCCGTGCAAACGGGTCTGAAGTGTATCGATGCCATGGTGCCCGTGGGTCGGGGCCAGCGGGAGCTGATCATTGGCGACCGGCAGATCGGTAAGACGGCCATCGCGGTTGATACGATTATCAACCAGAAAGACAAAAACATGACCTGCATCTACGTGGCAATCGGACAGAAGATGTCCACCATTGCCAACGTCGTGCGCAAGCTCGAGGAACACAACGCGCTTGCCCACACCATCGTGGTTGCGGCGTCGGCCTCCACCCCCGCCTCCATGCAGTTCCTTGCGCCCTATGCAGGCTGCACCATGGGCGAGTGGTTCCGCGATCATGGCGAAGATGCGCTGATCATTTACGATGATCTTTCTAAGCAAGCCGTCGCTTACCGCCAAATTTCCCTCTTGCTGAAGCGTCCCCCGGGGCGGGAAGCCTACCCCGGAGACGTGTTCTACCTGCACTCCCGTTTGCTTGAGCGCGCCTCCCGCGTGAACGAAGACTACGTGACGGCGTTCACCAAGGGCGCGGTGACGGGTAAGACCGGCTCCCTCACGGCGTTGCCCGTGATCGAGACGCAGGCTGGGGACGTGTCCGCCTTCGTTCCGACCAACGTTATCTCGATTACCGATGGGCAGATCTTCCTTGAAGCGGATCTGTTCAATTCCGGCATTCGTCCGCCCATGAGCCCGGGGATTTCCGTGTCCCGGGTGGGGGGCTCGGCGCAGACGTCCTTCATCAAGAAGATCTCCGGCGGGATCAAGCTGGCCCTCGCGCAGTACCGCGAGCTGGCGGCCTTCTCGCAGTTTGCCTCTGATCTCGACGAAACGACCCGGAAGCAGCTGGAGCATGGTCGCCGCGTAACGGAGCTCATGAAACAGCGCCAGTACGCACCCATGTCCGTGTCGGAGATGGGCGTGAGCCTCTTCGCCGCTACCCAAGGATTCCTTGAGGACGTGGCCGTGGACAAGGTGCTGGCTTTCGAGGCCGCGCTGCTTGAGTACATGCATGAAGAGCACGACGACTTCATGAAGAAGATCGACGAGAGCGGCGCATATAACGACGAAATCGTCGAGACCATGCGTTCTGCGATTACGCGCTTCAAGGAAACGCGTACCTGGTAACCCGGCGAGCGAGCTGAACCATGGCCGTAGGAAAGGAAATTCGCACCAAGATCAAAAGCGTGCAAAACACGCAGAAGATCACCAGTGCAATGGAAATGGTGGCTGCATCGAAGATGCGGCGCACGCAGGACCGCATGGCGGAAAGCCGGCCCTACGCGGATCGCGTCCTTCAGGTCGTGGGTCACCTTGCCCATGCCAATCCGGAGCACCGCTCCGTGTATATGGAGTCGCGGCCCGTTAAGCGGGTGGGCTACATCGTGGTGTCCACGGAAAAAGGCCTTTGCGGAGGCCTAAACGTGAACGAGTTCCGCGCTTTGGTGAAGGCCATGAAGGCCCAGGCCGATGACGGCGTGGAAATCGATCTCGCCTTAATTGGTCGTAAGGCACAAAGCTTCTTCCGTAGCTTCGGTGGCAACGTCGTGGCGAGCATCGAAGGCGTCGGCGAGCAGCCCCGGGTGGAGGAGCTCATCGGCGGCATCACGGTGATGTTGAAGGCCTATGAGGCGGGGACCATCGACCGCCTATTTGTGGTTTACAACACCTTTGTGAACACCATGACCCAGTCGCCGACGATCCGGCAGCTGGCGCCCCTGCCGCCCATGGAAAGCGACGAGTACACCCACGCCTGGGATTACCTGTACGAGCCGGATGCCGCGGAGCTCATTGAAGACCTGATCCGCCGCTATCTTGAAGCGCAGGTGTACCAGGCCGTGGTGGAGAACGCGGCCTGCGAACAAGCAGCCAAGATGATTGCAATGAAAAATGCGACGGAGAACGCTGGAAAGCTCATCGACGATCTCCAGCTCAGCTACAACAACGCACGACAGGCGGCAATTACGCAGGAAATTGCGGAAATTGTCGGCGGCGCGCAGGCCGTCTAAGCGCGCCTGCATAACAGAATCGTTAGAGAGGAAACGAGCATCATGAGCAGCGGACGAATCGTTCAGGTCATTGGCGCCGTCGTTGACGTCGAGTTTGATCGCAATGAGGTACCCAAGGTCTACGACGCCCTTCGGGTTACGGATGCGGAACTCACCCTTGAGGTTCAGCAGCAGCTCGGTGACGGCGTGGTTCGGGCCATCGCCATGGGTGCGTCGGAAGGGCTTTCCCGCGGTCTCGCTGTGGAGAACACGGGCGCGCCGATCACGATTCCCGTGGGCCAGGAAACCCTCGGTCGAATCATGAACGTGCTCGGCGAGCCCATCGACGAGAAGGGCCCGGTAAACGCTGCGGACAGCATGCCCATTCACCGTAGTGCGCCGACCTACGAAGATCAGTCTGGTGCGGTGGAAATTCTTGAAACCGGCATCAAGGTCATCGACCTCGTCTGCCCCTTCGCGAAGGGCGGCAAGGTGGGCCTTTTCGGTGGCGCCGGCGTGGGCAAGACGGTGACCATGCTCGAGCTGATCCGAAACATCGCCATCGAGCACTCTGGTCTGTCGGTGTTTGCGGGCGTGGGGGAGCGTACCCGAGAAGGGAACGACTTCTATCACGAGATGCAAGATTCCAACGTTCTCGACAAGATTTCCCTCGTGTTCGGTCAAATGAACGAGCCCCCGGGGAACCGCCTGCGGGTGGCCCTCACCGGGTTGACCCTGGCTGAGAAGTTCCGCGACGAGGGCCGGGACGTGCTGCTCTTCGTAGACAATATCTATCGCTACACCTTGGCAGGAACGGAAGTGTCCGCCCTCCTCGGCCGTATGCCTTCCGCCGTGGGTTATCAGCCTAACCTTGCGGAGGAAATGGGCGTGCTCCAGGAGCGGATCACCACGACGAAGACCGGTTCCATCACCTCCATCCAGGCGGTTTACGTGCCCGCGGACGACCTCACGGACCCCTCCCCGGCCACGACCTTCGCTCACTTGGATGCCACGGTGACCTTGTCCCGGGCGATCACCGACCTGGGTATCTACCCCGCTGTGGATCCGCTCGACTCCACCAGCCGCCAGCTTGATCCTCAGGTGGTGGGCCAGGAGCACTACGAGGTGGCGCGGGGCTGCCAGCAGGTGCTTCAAAAGTACAAGGAACTTAAGGACATCATTGCCATCCTCGGCATGGATGAGCTTTCGGAAGAAGATAAGCAAACGGTGTTCCGCGCGCGGAAGATCCAGCAGTTCTTCTCCCAGTCCTTCTTCGTGGCCGAAGTGTTTACCGGCAACCCCGGCCAGTACGTCAGCCTGAAGGACACGGTCCGCAGCTTTAAGGCCATCCTTGATGGGGAAGCCGATGACCTTCCCGAGCAGGCGTTCTACATGGTCGGCACTATCGAAGACGCCCGGGAAAAGGCGGCTAAGCTTAAGGGTTAAGGGAGACGTCCCATGGCAATGACGATCCACTGCGATGTGGTGAGTGCCGAAGCCGAGCTGTTTTCGGGCCGAGTCGAAATGGTGGTGGCCACGGGGGTACTCGGAGAACTGGGTATCATGCCGGGCCACGCACCTTTGCTGACTAAGCTCAAGCCCGGTCCGGTCCGCCTGATTCTGGCGGGCGGAGAGGAGGAGACCATCTACGCGTCGGGCGGCTTCCTGGAAGTGCAGCCAGGGGTGGTGACGGTCCTTGCGGACACGGCGGCTCGGGCTGCGGACCTCGACGAAGCGGCGGCCGTGAAGGCCATGGAAGATGCCGAACGGGCCATGGCCGATCGCTCCGGTGATTTCGAGTTCTCCGTTGCCGCGGCGCAGCTTGCGGAAGCGGCGGCGCAGCTTCGCGTGTTGCGGATGCACCGCCGGCGGGGCGCTTAGCGCCCGCTTCGCCGTCCACGGGGCCCGCGGTCGGCGCGTGTACGGAAAAAGGCAGCTGCGGCTGCCTTTTTTGTTCCTGGCCCGGGTAAAGTGGGCTGCGCTAACCGAGTTGGAGCTTTTTCCATGTCTTCCCCGCCAGTCCATACCCTTGCCTTGATTCTTGCCGCTGGGAAAGGGACGCGCATGCGCTCGGCCCACCCCAAGGTGATGCTCGATCTTGGGGGTGAACCCATGCTGGCACATGTGCTGGCCGCCGCTGGCGCGGTTGTGGACTCTCTCCGGGTCATTCACGGGCCGAATATGCCCGAGGTGGTGGCCCTCGCTGAGGCCGCCGGTGCGAGCCTGGCGTGCCAAGCCACCCAGCTTGGGACCGGCGATGCGGTGCGCGCTGCCCTTCCCCTACCCGACGGCGTGGATCGGGTGCTGGTTCTATCTGGTGATGTACCGTTGCTTGAACCGGCGATGCTCGAGCGGTTCATGGAAGCCGTTCCGGGCGATGCGGTGGGGGTCATGACAACGACGCTTGAAGCCCCGACTGGCTTTGGGCGAATCCTTCGCGATGAAGACGGCGCCTTAGCGGCAATCGTCGAAGAGAAAGACGCCACTCCGGCGCAGCGCGCCCTTCAAGAGATCAATGCCGGGATTTATGTCTTGCCTGCCGAGCCCCTGCCCCGCTGGCTCAAGGCGATCACGGCCGATAACGCTCAAGGGGAGTTCTATCTCACCGATCTGATCGCCGTTGCTCGGGCCGCCGGGGTGCCCTGCGTCGCCGTGCCCGAGGCCGACTCCGCGAGCCTCCGCGGCGCGAATACGCGGGCCCAACTCGCCGCGCTGGAAGCAACCCTTCAAACGCGCCGCCGCGATCAGCTCATGGCCGCCGGGGTGACGCTTCGTGCTCCGGAATCGGTCACCCTCCGCGGCCATGTCGAGGCAGGCCAGGACTGCATCATCGATGTCGGTTGTGTTTTCGAAGGGAAGGTTGTTCTGGGTCAAAACGTGAAAGTGGGTGCTCACTGCGTGATCAAGGACGCTGAGCTTCAGGACGGTGTTCAGGTCGCGCCGCTCACCCATATTGAAGGCGCCGTCGTCGGCCCTGAGGCGCAGCTTGGGCCCTTTGCCCGCCTGCGGGAAGGGACGGTGCTGGGGCGCGGAACGCGTATCGGCAACTTTGTGGAAACGAAGAAAACCACCCTGGGCGATTACAGCAAGGCGAACCATTTGGCCTACCTGGGTGATGCGACCCTCGGGCAGCGGGTGAACGTGGGTGCGGGCACCATCACCTGTAACTACGATGGGATTGGCAAGCACCCCACGGTGCTCGGCAATGATGTATTCGTCGGTTCGAACAGCACCCTGGTGGCGCCCCTCACGGTGGGTGAGGGGGCCTTTCTTGGGGCGGGTTCCACCATCACTAAGGACGTGGACGCGGAGACCTTGGCCGTGGGCCGCGGGCGCCAACGCAGCATTTCAGGATGGCAATCTCCTAAAGCCCGAGCGCAACGGGGAAAAGAAGAGGACTAAACCATGTGCGGGATTGTAGGCGTCGTTGGCGCTCGGGAAGTCCAGGAGATTCTGCTGACGGGCCTGGAGCGTTTGGAGTATCGGGGCTACGACTCTGCGGGCGTTGCCGTGCTCGAGGCGGAGGGTATTAATCGGGTCCGCCGCCTGGGCAAGGTGGCGGCGCTTCGCGAGGCGCTGACGGCGGCCCCCACCGCAGGCCGCATCGGCATTGCCCATACGCGCTGGGCGACCCACGGCGTTCCCAGCGAGAACAATGCCCATCCGCACATGTCCGGGGATGGCCTTGCGCTGGTGCATAACGGGATCATCGAGAACCACGAGAGCCTTCGCCGAGAGCTGCAGGCCCTCGGCTATGTTTTTGAATCGGAGACGGACACGGAAACGGTGGTCCACCTGATTCACCATAGCTATGCCGCCTGCGGCACGCTGCGGGAGGCCGTGCGCCAGGCGGTTCAGCGCCTTGAGGGGGCCTATGGGCTTGTGGTGCTGCACCGCGACTACCCCGGTGAACTCATCGCCGCGCGTCAGGGCAGCCCCCTAGTGGTGGGCGTTGGGATTGGGGAGATGTACCTCGCATCCGATCCCCTTGCGCTGCGCCCGGTCACGGATCGCTTCGTCTTTATGGAAGAAGGGGATCTGGTGGTGGTGCGCCGAGAGGGCTTTGAGGTCTTCAGCGTCGACGACGAGCAGCAGGTGCGGGCGACGGTGCGCATCGAGATGGCCGAGGAAGACACGGATAAGCGCGGCTATGCTCACCACATGCTGAAGGAAATCCATCAGCAGCCTAAGGTTGCAACGGCCACCCTCGAGGGACGAATTTCTAAGGATCAGGTGCTTGAAGGCGCCTTTGGGGTTGGGGCCAAGGCGATCTTTGATCAGGCCCAGGCGGTCACCCTTGTCGCCTGCGGCACGAGCTTTTACGCAGCCTCCGTGGCGCGTTACTGGATTGAGGCGCTGGCGGGGCTGCCCTGCTCCGTGGAAATTGCCAGCGAATTCCGCTACCGCACGGTAGCCGTGGCGCCCAATACGCTTTTCGTCACCCTCTCCCAGTCCGGGGAAACGGCGGATACGCTCGCTGCCCTGCGCCTGGCGAAGGAACGAGGCTATCTGGCCCTGCTGACCCTATGCAACGTGCCCACGAGCACCATGGTGCGCGAGGCGGACTTGGCCCTCATGCTGGAAGCGGGCACGGAAGTGGGGGTCGCTTCGACCAAGGCGTTCACGGCCATGCTCATTGATCTGCTGCTCCTGGCCCTATGCCTGGGCCGGCGCCACGGCCTTCCCGCCGCTGAGGAGCGGACCATCGTAGAAGCCCTTCACGCCCTCCCGGCGCACATTCAGCACACCCTCGAGGTGCTCGAGCAGCCCGTGCGGGCCCTCGCGCAGCAGTTTGTGTCCCACAGCCACGCGCTGTTTCTGGGCCGCGGCGAGATGTACCCGATCGCCCTCGAAGGCGCTTTAAAGCTCAAAGAAATCAGCTATATCCATGCCGAAGGGTATCCCGCGGGGGAACTTAAGCATGGCCCCCTGGCGTTGGTGGATGAGCACATGCCCGTGGTGGCCGTGGCCCCCAACGATGAGCTGCTTGAGAAGCTCGAGTCGAACCTCCAGGAGGTTCGGGCCCGGGGCGGGCAGCTGTATGTCTTTGCCGACGAGGACACGCCCTTTGAGCCGGAGCCCGGCGTAGAGGTGGTGCCGGTGCCGCGCTGTCCGACCATCCTCGCGCCCATTATTCATACCCTTCCCCTGCAGCTTTTGGCCTATTACGTCGCTGTGCTGCGGGGTACGGACGTGGACCAGCCCCGAAACCTGGCCAAGTCCGTCACCGTGGAATAAGTCCCGTGCAAAAAAGGAATGCGCCATGACGGATAACGCGCCTGGGGCGCGCAGCCAGCTGGCGCTGGAGTGGCTCGGCGTGGTGACGGCCATTGCCTACTCCCTTCTGGTCGCGTCCAATACGGGCTTTGAGTTTGCAGGCTTTGTTCTCCTTTTTATTTCCTCCCTGGCCATTGGTCTGTGGGCCTACCGGGGCGCTCATCGGGGCATACTGCTTCTGCAATTTTTCTACGCCGCCGCGGGCGTTATTGGCATGTGGCGCTGGTACGGCGGCTAGCCTGGTTGGGATTTCACCCCTTTGGACGTAACGCACCTACTCGACGGCCTAAATGACGCACAACGGGCAGCGGTCACCGCGCCCCGGGGCCATATGCTCGTGCTCGCCGGGGCGGGGTCCGGGAAAACGCGGGTACTCACCCACCGCATGGCTTGGCTTGTTGATGCGGAGGGCCTTTCGCCCCATGGCCTGATGGCCGTGACCTTTACGAATAAGGCCGCGGCGGAGATGCGTTCGCGGCTCGAGCAGCTGATCTCCGTACCCCCGCGGCAACTTTGGGTTGGGACCTTTCATGGCCTTGCGCACCGCCTGCTCCGCACGCACTGGCAGGAAGCGAAGCTGCCGGAAAACTTTCAAATTCTCGATGCGGACGATCAACAACGGCTAATCAAGCGCATTCTTCGGAGCCTGGATCTTGATGAGAAGCGCTGGCCGGCGCGCCAGGTTGCCTGGTTTATCAACGGCCAGAAGGACGAGGGGCGTCGGGCCCGGCACGTGGAGCCCGGGGGCGACCATTTCACGGAGACGCTCCTTAAGGTTTACGCGGCTTACGAAACCCTGTGTTTTCAGGGGGGGCTGGTGGATTTCGCCGAACTCCTGCTGCGAAGCCATGAGCTCTGGCTAGAAGACGCTGCCCTCCTCGCGCACTACCAGCGGCGCTTTTCCGAGATCCTGGTTGATGAGTTCCAGGATACCAACGCCATTCAGTACGCCTGGCTTCGGGTTTTGGCCGGATCCGCAGCGCATATTACCGCCGTGGGGGATGATGATCAGTCCATCTATGGGTGGCGCGGGGCGCGGGTAGAGAACATTCATCGCCTTCAGCAGGATTTGGGCGATGTGCAGCTGGTGCGCCTTGAGCAAAACTACCGATCCACGGGGAATATCCTCACCGCCGCCAATGCGCTGATTGGGCACAACGGCGATCGCCTGGGAAAGGATTTGTGGACCGAAGGGGACGCTGGCGATCCCATCGCCCTCTATGCGGCTTATAACGAATTGGATGAGGCGCGCTTCATCGCCGATCGCATTGGCGAGTGGCTGGCTAGCGGTCGCCGCGCCGATGAGGTGGCCATTCTTTATCGCTCAAACGCCCAGTCCCGAAATCTCGAAGAGGCGCTCCTTCGTAGCGATATTCCCTACCGAATCTATGGCGGTTTGCGCTTTTTCGAGCGCATGGAAATTCGCAATGCCCTCGCATACCTCCGGCTTACCCTAAACCGTGATTCGGACCCGGCCTTCGAACGGGTCGTTAACACGCCTACCCGGGGCATTGGCGAAAAGACCCTCGAACAGCTCCGTCAGCAGGCGCGGCAACGGGGCTGCTCCCTGTGGTCGGCGGCCCGCCAGGCCCTTGGCGAAGGGGCGCTCGGGGGTCGGGCGGCCAGTACCCTTGGCGCCTTTCTGGCCCTCATCGACGATCTCGCTGACGCAGTCGCTCAGCTGCCCCTCCATGAAGCGGTGCAGCACGTGGTGGAAGTCTCCGGTCTCTACGAGTTTCACGGTCGGGAGAAGGGGGAGCGGGGCGTGGCCCGGCGCGAGAATCTCGAAGAGCTGGTGACCGCAGCCAGGCAGTTTGTGCCCGAGCCGCTCCTGCCCCTCGACGAAGGGGGGGATGCGCAGCACCCCGAGGCGCCGCCTCTGGAGTCCTTTCTTGATCTGGCGGCCCTCGAAACGGGAGAAACGCAGCATGGCGAGGGGGATGCGGTAAACCTCATGACCCTGCATACGGCGAAGGGTCTCGAATTTCCCCTCGTATTCCTTTCCGGTCTTGAAGAGGGGCTGTTTCCCCACCGCATGTCCCTCGAGGAGCCGGGCCGCCTCGAAGAAGAGCGCCGCCTGTGCTACGTGGGCATCACCCGAGCGATGGAGAACCTCGTACTCAGTTACGCCGAGTCTCGGCGGCTCCATGGCTCCGATAGCTACAACCGCCCGTCCCGCTTCCTTCGGGAATTGCCTTCGGAGGTGTTGGAGGAAGTGCGCCTGGGGGGGAGCGTGGCCCGGCCTGTGAGTGCCCCCTCGGCGGGGCCGACGCCGGAGTTGATGCTGGGGGGGCGGGTACGGCACGCTGCTTTTGGGGAAGGCACCTTGCTGGATGTGGAAGGGGATGGGGCCCGCACGCGGGTACACGTGAATTTTGATGAAGCGGGGCCGAAATGGCTCATGCTGGCGTATGCCGAATTACAACCGGCTTAAAAGGCCGTTAGGAGGGAGTGTGAAGAAGATTGGGCGAGGGCTTGGCTCACGCGCGTTGGCGGGCGTGCTTTGGGTCACGCTGCTGGGCGCGTGCGCCGGTGGCGAGGAAGGCGGTGCGAGCGGTCCGGCGGCGGAGGCGCAGCGCTACGAATGGAAGCTCATTACCACCTGGCCAAAGAACTTGCCGGCCCTGGGGACAGCACCGGAAAAGCTCGCCAAGTTGGTCGATCGCATGTCCAACGGTCGCCTGAAGATCAAGGTCTATGGCGCGGGCGAGCTGGTGGGGGCCTTTGAGGTGTTCGATGCGGTGCTTGCCGGGGACGCGGAAATGGGCCACGGCGCCGCCTATTACTGGCGGGGTAAGGTGCCCGAGGCGGCCTTCTTTACCGCCGTGCCCTTTGGGCTCACGGCCCAGGAGATGAATGGCTGGCTTTATTATGGAGGCGGCCTTGAGCTCTGGCAGGAACTTTACGCGCCCTTCGGCCTGATCCCCTTCCCCGGCGGCAACACGGGGACTCAGATGGGCGGTTGGTTTAACAAGGAAATCAACACCTTGGCCGATGTGCAGGGTTTGCGGATGCGTATCCCGGGCCTGGGCGGGGAAGTGTTCCAGCGCGCTGGGGGCGAGCCCGTCGCCATGCCCGGCGGGGATATGTACACGGCCCTCCAAACCGGCACCATCGATGCCACCGATTGGGTGGGCCCCTATAACGACCTCGCCTTTGGGCTTCATACGGTGGCGGAGTACTACTACTACCCTGGCTGGCAAGAGCCCGGGGCGGTCATGGAAACGCTGGTGAACCAGGAGGCCTTCGAGGCGCTCCCTGAGGATCTCCAAGCCATCGTGGAGGTGGCTACGCGAGCCATCAACGAAGATATGCTGGCGGAATATACGGCCCGGAATAACGCCGCGCTTCGGGAGCTGGTGAACAAGCATGGCGTTAAGGTCCGGGCCTTCCCCGATGACGTCCTCGTCCGGCTTCGGGAGGTGTCCAACGAGGTGCTCGCGGAGATGGGGCAGGCCTCTCCCATGGCCGAGCGCATTCACGCCTCCTTTACGCAGTTCTCAAAGGACGTGAAAGCCTGGACCGCCATTGCGGAGCAAGGCTACCTTGATGCCCGACGGGCAACGGACTAGCCCTTAGGGTTTCTCTTCAAGGGCCTGCCAGGTGGACCAGGGCAGGCCCCGGTCGGGCCAGGCAACCCGCTCCGGATCAAAGGGCCATTGGTCCCGCACCCAGGTGCGGGTCCAGCGCTCCAGGGCGCTATCAAAGCCTGCTGCGTATTCCGCTTCCGTAACCCATAGCCGCACCACCGCGTCAAAACCGACCTTTAGGCTGGGCCGAACGTAGATGCACCCCCGCTCCCGTTGGCCATCGGGGGTAAGCACCGCGTAGGCGAAGGCGCGCCGGCTCTCAAAGCGCGCCGCTTCCTGGGCCATATCCGTGGCGGCCTCTGCCAGCCCAAGGTCCTTATTCGGCCAGCGGGTGCTGTGGGTGAAGGTGGTTTGCAGGTGCTCGATGGAGCTCATGTAGGCGCGGTAGTCGATTTCCGTAACCGCCGGCCCGAGAGGCACGAGCCGAAAGCCCTCCCCTTCGGCGCTCGCCGGCACGGCGAAGCTTTCTGGAACGAAGGGCGCACCCCAGGTGGTGCCGCTAAGGGCTAAGGTAGCGACCGTGAGCCAAGTGAGTAGCTCCCGTCGGGTAGAAAAGGCCATGGACATTGCTCCTAAGGTGTGGGGACCCTTAACCGTAAAGGCGCTCCGGCAGCCAGGTGGCCAGTTCTGGCCAGAGTGCCAGCATGCCCAGCAGCAGTAGCTGAATCAGGATAAAGGGCACGACGCCGCGATAAATATCGCCCGTGGCCACGCTCGCCGGCGCGACGCCTCGAAGATAGAACAGAGCAAAGCCAAAGGGCGGTGTGAGAAAGCTCGTTTGGAGGTTCACCGCAATCATTACGCCGAGCCACACCGGATCGAGCCCCATGGCCAGGAGCACGGGGCCGACGATGGGTACGACCACGAAGGTGATTTCGATGAAATCGAGGATGAAGCCCAAGAGGAAGATGACGAGCATCACCACAATCGTGGCGCCGACTACGCCCCCGGGCATGTCCTCAAACAGTCCTTGAACCAGCTCATCGCCGCCGAAGCCTCGAAAGACGAGGGAGAAAACCGCCGCGCCGATCAAGATAAAGAACACCATGGCCGTGGTCTTCGTCGTGCTATCGACGATTTCCCACAGGGTTTGGCGGGACAGCTGCCCCTGAGCGAGGGCCAGGAGGAGCGCCCCGAGGGCCCCTACGCCGGAGGCTTCCGTGGGGGTGGCGATGCCGCCCATGATCGAGCCGAGTACCGCAATGATGAGTAACAGCGGCGGAAAAAGCCCTTGGAATAGGGTCTTCCCAAGGCTGACGGTTTTGCCTTCACTGAGCGCTTCCGGAGCCACCCGGGGGGCGCGGCTGGGTTGAATTACCGCCGTAAACGCCACGTAGAGCATATAAAGGGCGACCAGCACGAGACCAGGAATCAGGGCGCCGGCGAAGAGATCTCCCACGGAAACCGTATCTGGGGAGAAAATCCCCATATTCAACTGCGCTTGTTGATAGGCGCTGGAGAGCACGTCGCCAAGGAGCACTAGGGCGATGGAGGGGGGAATGATTTGCCCGAGCGTACCCGTGGCGGCGATGGCGCCGGAGGCCAGCTTCGGGTCGTAGCCGTGGCGCAGCATGGTGGGCAAGGACATGAGCCCCATGGTCACCACCGTTGCCCCCACAATACCCGTGCTGGCAGCCATGAGCATGCCGACGAAGGTGACGGAAAGGCCGAGGCCCCCAGGAAAACGCCCAAAGACCACGGAGAAGCTATCGAGGAGCTTTTCCGCCACCTTCGATTTTTCCAGCACGACCCCCATGAACACGAAGAGCGGCACCGCAATCATCGTTTGGTTGGTGATCGTGCCGTAGATGCGTCCGGCCAAAAAGCCCAGATCGCTTGGGTTAAAGCTGCCCCCAAGCATGCCCCCGAAGCCGAAGAGAAGGGCCACCCCGGAAAGGGTCAACGCGACGGGATAGCCGAGCAGCAGGCAGGCAAACACGGCCAGAAACATGATCAGAGGGATCCACTCGATCATGCTTCAAGACTCCGAAGGGCTTTAACTTGCTTGGCCAGCTCTCCCAGGCCCTGCAGGATGAGGAGCGCGCCGAGGACGGGAATGAGGGTTTTGAGGAGAAACACAAGGGGGATGCCGCCCACTTCCGGAGAGCCCTCAAATATGCGCCAGGCCCGGGCCGTATAGTTCCAGCTGACATAAAGGATGAAGCTGGCCAGGGGGAGGAGAAACAGGCAATGGCCGAGAATGTTCACCTTCGCTTTTTGGCGCGGGGTCATGCGGCCATAGAGCACATCCACGCGCACGTGGGCGTCGTGCTTTAGGGCGTAGGGAATGCCCAGCATGAAAACCAGCCCGTGGAGGTAAATGACGCTCTCTTGCAGGGCAATGGAGCCGATAGAGAATCCGTATCGCAGCACCACCACTAAGCACGTCACGGCAGTCATGGCCAGCACCAGCCAGCTGACGCTGCGACCGATCGCCTCCGTCAGGCCATCCACGGCGCGGATAAATCGATCCATAGAACCCCTCAGCCCGCTCCTAAAACGCGCTCGGAGTATACACAAGGCGGCCCGTCGTCAGGGGGCAACGGCGGTCGCAAGGACGATGGCCAGGAAGATCAGGGCCCCAAAAACATTGTTGCTGCGAAAGGCCAGAAAGCTGGCGTCGAGATCTTGATGGCGGATGAGCCAGAGCTGATAGAGGGCGTGCCCTGCGGCTAGGGTCAGGCCCGCGTAAAAGGGCCAGGCCACGCCATGGCTGAGGCCCGCCTGGAACAAACACAGCAGTGCCCCGACAAAGGCGAGGCCGATAGCCAGCCGATCAAAGCGGCCAAAGAGCCGAGCGGTGGATTGTATGCCCACGGCCTCGTCCCAGGGCCGATCGACCATGGCGTATTCCGTGTCGTAGGCGAAGGTCCAGAGCATATTGGCGGCCACGAGCCACCAGAGGCTGCTGGGCAAGCTGTTCATCACAGCGGCGTAGGCCATGGGAATGGCCCAGGAAAAGGCCGCCGCCAGAAACAGCTGGGGCACGGGCAGGAAGCGTTTGGTAAAGGGATAAAGGGCGGCCAGGACCACGGCGACGGGCGCCAGAGTGATGGTCAGGGCGTTGGTGAAGAGCACCAACACAAAGGCGAGTCCCGTTAGCGCCCCGGCGGTGAGGAGCGCCGCACGGGGCGTGAGCGCGCCGGTGGCCAGGGGACGATGCTGGGTGCGCGCGACGTGTCCGTCGAAGTCCCGGTCCGCGTAGTCGTTGATCGCGCACCCGGCGCTGCGGGTCAGCACGACGCCACCTAGAAAAATGATGAGGGTAGGCAGGGCTGGCGGGCCCTCCGCGGCCAGCCAGAGCGCCCAAAGGGTGGGCCACAGTAATAGGCCGATGCCCACGGGCTTATCGAGGCGGGTCAGGGCAAGGTAGGGCTTTAGGGCGAAGGCGGCGGACATGGGGGCTCGGCGCGGCGCTAAGGAAGGCGCAAGCCTAGCGAAGCCCTTGGGCGTGGTCGATGGCTGCGACCGTTGGGCTTTCTAGGACTAGAAGGGGGTCGCCGTGCACTCGGTAGGTGCTGGCCCGAAGCCAGCCCCCGGCAGCGTTGCGATAGGCCCGTCGGCTAACCCGCTCTACCCCTCGGCGAAGCTCCCGGCCCAGAAAAAGCAGTTCTCCAAGGGGCCGGCGACCTAGGCCCCGGAGGGCAGGCAGGAGATGGGAGGCGGTGCAGGGTACGACGCTGCGGGCGTAGAGCATGGGCGCCTCTCCGGCCAGGAGGGTGATTTCTCTTAGCCAGGCGCAGGGTAGGCGGGCCAGCCCAAGCAGGGCGATTTCCAAGGTCGAGGGGGGGCCAAAGCCTTCCCGCAGGGGCGACACGCTGACCGAGCCATGGAGCGATCGAAGCTGCCCCGTGATGGAGTGGTCGTAACGAAGCCAGGGCGCAGCGGATCCCGCCCGGAGCGCAAGGAGGGCGTCGGGGAGGGTCCCCAGGATGGGATTCCCGATCCAGCGTTGGGGGCGCAGTTCAGGTCGGGGTGGGCGGATTAAAAGCACCGCGGGACTCTGCGCCTTTCCGCCCCTAAACTCAATTGCGCCGCCCTTGCATTGATTTCCCGCTCACCTCTGCTAGGGTGCGCGCGGCGGACCGGTCAAGGCCCCGCGCAGGCCCAAGGAGATCCCATGAAGAAATGGCAATGTATTGTTTGTGGCTGGATTTATGACGAAGCCCTGGGCTGCGAGGAAGAGGGCATTGCGCCCGGCACGGCCTGGGAAGACATCCCGGAAGATTTCGTTTGCCCCGAGTGCGGCGTGGGTAAGGCGGACTTCGAGATGATCGAGATCGGCTAAACTCGTATTGCGCGGGTGGAGGGCGAGCCGGTAGCGTTAACGCTTTTCCGGGGAGGCAGGCCATGAGCCTAACGACACGCATCCTGATCGGCATGGTGGCTGGGTTCCTGCTTGGCTCGGTGCTCCATGGGCTCGATCTGGCGCCCACGCACCCCATCCGGGAAATTTTCGTCGACGGCTTCTTGGACGTTGGCGGCAAGATCTTCATTGCCTCCTTAAAGCTTTTGGTAGTGCCCCTGGTGTTCGTCTCCTTGGTTTGCGGGGCGAGCAACCTCTCCGATGGGGCGGCCATGGGCCGGGTCGGCGGGAAGGCCCTAGGCCTCTTTCTGCTTACCACGGCCATCGCCATCTCCCTTGCCCTGCTGGTAGCGCTGACCATTAAGCCCGGGGAAGGCATGAGCCAGGAGGCCCCCCAGGCCTTTGAGGCCACGGAAGCACCGGCTTTCAAGGACGTGGTGCTGGGCATGTTCCCCACCAACCCGGTGGAAGCCATGGCCAACGGAGAGATGCTCCAGATCATCGTTTTTGCCCTGCTCTTCGGCTACGCCGTCGCCAAAGCCGGGGCGCCGGGGGCACGCATTAAGGCCCTCTTCGAGGATCTTAATGACGTCATCATGCGCCTTGTGGTGGCGCTCATCTCCCTCGCCCCCTATGGGGTGTTTTGTTTGATGACCACGATCTTTACAGCCCTCGGCTGGAGCGAGATCGGCGCCCTTGCGGCCTACTTCTTCACCGTGGCCGGGGTCTTGATCCTGCAGCTCCTGGTGATTTACCCCCTCATGTTCGGCGCCCTCACCCGCCTCTCACCCATGATCTTTCTGCGCAAGATGCGCGCGCCCATGCTCTTTGGGTTTTCCACCTCGTCGAGCAGCGCCACCCTCCCCGTCACCTTAGAAACAGTGGAACAGCGCATCGGCGTTCGCAATGAAGTGGCCTCCTTCGTGGTGCCCCTGGGCGCAACGATCAACATGAATGGCACCGCGATCATGCAGGGCGTGGCCACGGTATTTATCGCCCAGTACTTCAATATCACTCTTGAGCTTACCGACTACGTCATGGTCATCGTCACCGCCACTATGGCGGCGATCGGCACCGCCGGTGTGCCCGGGGTGGGCCTCATTATGCTCACCATGGTGCTGCAGCAGGTGGGCCTTCCGGTAGAGGGCATCATGCTGATCATTGGAGTCGACCGGCTGCTGGATATGGCGCGGACCATCGTCAACGTTGCCGGGGACGCTATGGTGGCGACCATCGTGGCGAAGTCCGAAGGTAAGTTGGATCTGGCGCGCTACGCCGACATGAACGCCGGGGCTGAACTCGACAACTAGGCGTTCATGAACTGTTGACGCGTGCCGAGCCAGCGTCGAAGGATGCGCTCGGCCGCGGCCGGGTCCGAGGCCAGCAGCGCCCGGGCCCGGGCCTGAATCTCCGGCAATTGGTCCTGGTCGCGAAGTAAGTCGGCCACGCGCAGATCCAGGGTGCCCGTTTGCCGGGTCCCGAGCACCTCCCCCGGTCCGCGGAGGGCCAGATCCTTCTCCGCAAGATAGAACCCATCGTCGCTGTCCCGCAGGGCTTCTAGGCGCGCCCGCCCCGTGCGGCTTAGGGGCGCCTGATAAAGCAACACGCAGTGGCTGGCCGCGGCGCCTCGGCCCACGCGGCCGCGCAGCTGATGGAGCTGGGCGAGGCCAAGGCGTTCGGCGTTTTCGATGATCATGAGCGAAGCATTGGGTACGTCGACCCCCACCTCAATGACCGTGGTGGCCACCAGGAGCTGGGTTGCGCCTTCCGAAAAGGCCGCCATGGCTGCGGCCTTCTCGTCCCCTTTCTGCCGGCCATGAACAAGCCCGACCGTGAGCTCTGGCAGGGCCTTGGCGAGCGCCTCCGCCGTTTCCTCAGCCGCTTCTGCTTCCAGGTGGTCCGAACGCTCAATGAGGGTACAGACCCAATAGGCTTGCCGGCCCGCCTTGCAGGCCTCGCGGACTCGGCGCAGGAGGGCATCCCGGCGGCTCGCAGGCAACACCACCGTGGTGACCGGGGTGCGCCCCGGCGGGCGGCTATCGAGGATGGAAACGTCGAGGTCCGCGTAGGCGCTCATGGCTAAGGTGCGGGGGATGGGCGTGGCGGTCATGACCAGCTGGTGCGGTACGCCGTCGGCGGAAGCGCCTTTGTCCCGGAGGGCCAAGCGCTGGTCAACGCCGAAGCGGTGTTGCTCATCGATCACCACGAGGCCAAGGCGGTGGAAACGCACCCGCTCCTGGAATAAAGCGTGGGTGCCGACCACCACGGCGAGGCGTCCGTCCGCCAAATCCGCTTCTAGGGCGTTGCGCTGACGGCTGCCGAGGCGACCCGTGAGCGTCGCGAGGGAGATGCCGAGGGCGGCGAACCAAGGCCCCAGGGTTTTGAGGTGTTGCTCTGCCAGCAGCTCCGTGGGCGCCATAAGGGCCCCTTGGAAACCGCTGCCCACGGCCTTGAGCAGCGCCAGGGCGGCAACCACCGTTTTACCCGAGCCGACATCACCCTGAAGTAGGCGAAGCATGGGCACCGGTTTGCGCAGGTCCGCTGCGAGCTCCTTGCTCACCCGCACCTGGGCGTCCGTCAAAGCGAAAGGTAGGCCCTTCAGGAAGGCCTGGGTTAATGCCGGGTCACCCCGCAGGGCCGGTGCGGGTCGGGCCTGGAGTAGCGCGCGGGCCGTCATCATGGCGAGCTGATGGGCGAGGAGCTCGTCGAAGGCGAGGCGGCGTTGGGCCGGATCGAGTCCCGCCTCCAGGGTGTGGAGATCGGTGCCGACGGCGGGGGTGTGGAGGTGCCTGAGGTCGGCGATGAGGGTGTCCGTGAGTCCCAGGGCTTCCGCGTCTTGGTTCTCCAAGCTGCCGAGGGCACCAAGAAGAATGGCGCGCAACCGGGCTTGCCCTAGGCCCTCCGTGGTGGGGTAAATCGGCGTGAGGCGATCGGCTAAGGGGGGCGCTGCCCCCCCATCAAGAAAGGTGAGCTCCGGATGGACGAACTCGACCCCGGAGGGGCCGACCTGCCCTTGTCCAAAGCCGCGCAGCGCCCGGCCTGTACGCAGCTGCTGTTGCTGCGCTTTGGAAAAATGGAACAGGCGTAGGGTAGCAAGGCCACTTCGATCTTCAATTTTCACGACCAAGCTGCGGCGTCGCCCAAAGCTCA
This sequence comes from Pseudomonadales bacterium, assembly GCA_016779325.1. Taxonomy (GTDB): domain Bacteria; phylum Pseudomonadota; class Gammaproteobacteria; order Pseudomonadales; family Azotimanducaceae; genus Salivita. The sequence continues at coordinate 25,472 of JADHNU010000016.1, read as the reverse complement.
CCTGGCTGGCCAAGACGGCGCCTTCAAAAACCACCTGCTGGCCCTGTCGCACGGCCGCCAGGGGCGTCACGCGCGTGCGGTCTTCGTAGCGCAACGGCAGGTGAAAGAGGGCGTCTTCTAGCGTTTCGAGCCCGAGCCGGGCCAGAGCTTCGGCCACCTTTGGGCCAACCCCTTTCAGGCCCGTGAGCGGCGCCTGAAGGGTCGTCCCGCGGAGCGGTGGCGTCGGGACCATGGCTGAGGCCTAGGCGGTAGGGGCGTCATCCAGAACGAGGATGGCATCGAGTTCCACCACGGCCCCCTTGGGCAGCGCCGCGACCTGCACCGCGGCTCGGGCCGCATAGGGCGGGCGAAGCAGGGCGGCCATCTTGTCGTTGACGGCGCCAAAGTGAGCGAGATCCGTCAGGAAGACCGTGAACTTCACCGCGTCATCTAAAGTGGCGCCGGCGGCAGTGGCCACCGCCGTGAGGTTTTCGAAAACCTGGTCGAGCTGAGCCTCGAAGCCGGCTTTCAGTTCGCCGGTTTGGGGATCGAGGCCGATCTGCCCGGAAAGATAGAGCGTGTTGCCCGCCCGCACGGCCTGCGCATAGGGGCCCAGGGCGGCTGGCGCCGCGTCGCTGTGGATAGCGGTTTTCGCCATGGAAGGGTTCTCCTTTAGATATTGCGGGTGCGGGCGAGGCCGATAACCGGCGTGAGCCGTCGGAGCCGGCGCATAATGCGCGCAAGATGGACCCGATCCTGCACCAGCAGGGCGATCATCACGGTAGAAAGATGGGCGTTGCGCTCGGCGATGTTAATTTTTTCGATGTTGGCATCGGCGTCGGTAATTTCCGCCGCGAGTTCGGCGATAACGCCCTTCCGGGCTTCCACCTCCACTCGCAGCTCAACGCTGTATTCGCCGTCGACCTCCGCGGCCCAGCGCACAGGAATGATGGCTTCATTGCGATCTCGAAGTTCCGCAAGGTTACGGCAGACCTCAAGGTGGACCACCAGGCCCCGCCCAGAGCTGAGATGGCCCACGATGGGCTCCCCGGGCAGCGGATAGCAGCACTTTCCATAGGCCACCACGAGCCCTTCCGTACCGCGGATGGCCAGGGGGCCGCCGTGTTCGACGGTGAGCGGCGCCTCGGCATTACCCGCTTGCGTTAAATGTTGCGCCACCACGTAGGCCATACGATTGCCCAAGCCGATGTCCTCGAGGAGGTCGTCTAAGGTGTCGAAGCCGAGTTCATCGAGCACGTCGGATATACGTTGGCTTGGGAGGGCGCTCAGATTGGTATCGGCATTGGCCAGGGAACGATTGAGCAGCCGTCGGCCAAGGGTCCGGGATTCGGCCACCTTCTGATGCTTCAGGGCATGGCGGATAGAGGAGCGCGCTTTGCCCGTGACCACGAAGGAAAGCCAATCCGGGTTCGGCCGGGCTTCCTCGGAGGTGATGATCTCCACCGTCTGCCCGCTCTGCAGCTGCACGGACAAGGGCGCGAGGCGGCGATCGACGCGGCAGGCCACGCACGTGTTTCCGATGTCCGTATGCACCGCGTAGGCGAAATCCACCGGCGAGGCCCGCTGGGGGAGTTCGAGAATGCGGCCCTTGGGGGTGAAGACGTAGACCTCGTCGGGGAACAGGTCGATTTTGAGGTTCTCGATGAACTCGAGGGAGTTCCCCGCCCGCTGTTGCAGCTCCAGAAGCCCCTTAACCCATTCCCGGGCCCGCGCCTGACTTGGGCTGTTCTCGTCGGACTTGTATAGCCAGTGCCCTGCAATACCGTTGCTCGCCACGGCCTCCATCTGCTGGGTTCGGATTTGGATCTCGATGGGCACCCCGTGCATGCCAAAGAGCGTGGTATGCAGCGATTGATAGCCATTGGCCTTGGGGATGGCGATGTAATCCTTGAATCGGCCAGCCAGCGGCTTGTAGAGCCCGTGGACCGCCCCTAAAACCCGGTAGCAGGTGTCCGGGCGATCCACAATGATGCGGAAGCCGAAGACATCCATGATGTCGGCGAAGGCTTTCTGCTTCAGCCGCATCTTTTGATAGATGGAATAGAGGTGCTTTTCCCGCCCGAGTACCCGGGCCTCAATGCCTTCGCTGGCGAGGCATTTCTCGAGGGCCGTGGCGAGCTCTTCCATGAGCGCCTTTCGGTGGCCGCGCGCCGCCTGCACGGCGCGCCCGATGCGCTCTGCGCGCATGGGGTAAAGGGCCTGAAAGGCAAGGTCCTCGAACTCCATACGCAGCTCGTTCATGCCCAGGCGGCTGGCGATGGGTGCGTAGTAGTCCAAGGTTTCCCGGGCGATGCGCTGCTTCTTCTCCCAGGCCAGAGCGCCCAGGGTGCGCATGTTGTGGAGCCGGTCGGCAAGCTTCACCAGGATCACCCGGATATCCCGGGCCATGGCCATGGCCATTTTCTGGAAGTTTTCCGCCTGGGCTTCGGCTCGGGATTTAAAAATCGTGGTGAGCTTTGAGACCCCATCGACCAGTTCGGCGACATCGGCGCCAAACTCTGCGGCCAGGATCTTTTTGCCCACGCCCGTATCTTCGATGACATCGTGGAGCAGCGCAGCCATGAGGGTTTGGGGATCCATGCGCATCCCCGCAAGGATATGCGCCACCGCCGTGGGATGGGTGATGTAAGGATGCCCCGTCTTCCGCATCTGCCCGTCGTGCGCGGCCTTCGCGTAGTGGAAGGCGCGCTCCACCTCGGCGACGGCTTCTGGGCCGAGATAGGCCTGAAGCCGCTCCGTCAAATCGGGCAGAGTAATGATGACTTCCTCGGTCTCCTGCTTTGCAGACCGGGAAGGCGGCCGAGGCTGGGCCCGGGCGTTAATCGATGAGGGGGTCGTCGCCGACGTCATGGTGGCTGGGCTGAGGCTCCGGGAGTTTGAAACCAAACTCGTCCTCGCCCCGGCGATCGACTTCGTCGAGGATTGCGGCGGTCACGTGACCTTCAGCAATTTCCCGAAGGGCAAGCACGGTGGGCTTGTCGTTTTCTTCTTCCACGTGGGGGTCGCGCCCGCCGGTGGCGAGCTGGCGGGCCCGCTTGGAGGCGATCATCACCAATTGAAAGCGGTTTTCGACTTCCGTGAGGCAGTCTTCGACGGTGACTCGGGCCATGGGACGCTCCTACAAGGTTGAGCTTTCGCTCCTAAGCCCACCAGTTTACGGGAATTTAGGGGTTATCCACAAGGATAAGGCGGTTTTTCCGACCTTAGGCGGAGGTCCCGAGGAGGGGAGGCAAACGAGGTCCGAGTTGCGCCTGCTGGCGGGTTCGACGCAGCCGTTCGGCGCGCACAATGGCCTTCAGATCATCAAGAGCGGTGGCGAAAACATCGTTCACCACCAGGAAGGGGTAGGCCTCGTGGGCGCGCATTTCCAAGGTGGCTTCCGCCAGGCGTCGGGCAATGGTGCCTTCGTCGTCTTGGGCGCGCTGGCGGAGTCGCGTTTCTAAGGTTTCCAGGGACGGAGGAAAGATGAAAATCCCGACGGCGTCCGCGCGCTTTTCGCGCACCTGGCTTGCCCCCTGCCAGTCAATTTCCAGAATCACGTCCTTGCCCAGGGCCAGGGTCTCATCCACAAAGTGCGCCGAGGTGCCGTAGAGGTTGCCGAAGACCTCCGCATACTCAAGGAACGCCCCGGCATCGATCATGGCCTCAAAGCCAGGCCGATCCACGAAGTGGTAGTTCACGCCGTCTGCCTCCCCGGGACGCATGGGCCGGGTGGTGTGGGACACGGAGACCGTGAGGTTGGGGTCGTCCTTAAGCAGCGCCTGGACGAGGGACGTCTTCCCCGCACCAGAGGGCGCGGAGATTAGAAAAAGGGTGCCCTGCGGCGCTGGGCTCATGGCCGCTCTCCTGCCTGGCCCTTAGGCCACGTTTTGAACTTGTTCACGGAGCTGCTCGATTAGGACCTTTAAGGTCACCACCGTTTCCGTATGGGCCCCATCGCTGATCTTGGCCGCACAGGTGTTGGCCTCTCGCGCAAGCTCCTGGGCGAGAAAGTCGAGGCGCTTACCCTGAGCCCCGGGTTGGCTAAGGCTCTGAAGAAAGGCCTCCCGGTGCGTGCTGAGGCGGTCAAGCTCCTCGCAAATATCGGCTTTTTGCGCCAGCAAGGCCAGCTCCTGGGCGAGCCGCTCTTCCGAGTGCTCCACGCCGAGGGCGTCGGCCCGGCTCCTAAGCCGGGCCAGGAGCTGCTCCTGAAGCGCATCTTGCACCCCGCGCAGGATCCCGACGAGGTCCCCGAGCTGGGCGAGACGCAGCTCGAGGGTCCGCTGAAGGCCGGCCCCCTCGCGCTGGCGCTCCCGGAGGAAGTCGTTGAGCACGACTTCAAGGCCTTCCCAGAAGCACGCCTTGAGCGCCGCGAGGTCGGGCTGGGTCGTGGCCCAGACGCCAGGCCAGCGCAGGAGCTCAAGCGGGCTGTCCGGCTGCGCCTCCGGATAGTGGGCGCGCACCTCGGCGACAGCCTTGAGCACGGTAGCAAGCACCTCGGGTTGAAGCGCGCCCCCCTGCCCTTCGCCGCCCTCGATGCGGACGATCAAATCCACCTTACCCCGGCTCACGGCGTCCCGAAGGCGGGCCCGCACCGCGCCTTCCTCATCTCGGAGGGCTTCCGGCAGGCGCAGCGTCAGATCCAGGAAGCGGTGGTTGACGCTCCGAAGCTCGAGGGTAACTGGGGTGCCCGCCAGGGCGACTTCAGCCCGGGCATAGCCGGTCATACTTTCCAGCACGGGTCGTCTCCTTGTGTTGGCGCCAGTGTACCGGGCCCAGGGCGAAGGTGCGCGATGCTATGATGGCGCGTTGCCCATGGAAGGTTCTTAGGAGGCTTTATGTTTGAACGCCCCAGCGGACGTGCGCCCGACGCACTCCGCCCCGTTTCGTTTACCCGCGGTTTTACCTGCCATGCGGCGGGTTCTGTCCTGGCGAGCTTCGGGCGCACCCAGGTGCTCTGTACCGTGGCGATTACGCCGGGGGTTCCGCCCTTCCTTCGCGGAAAGGGCCAGGGTTGGCTGACGGCGGAGTACGGCATGCTCCCGAGCGCGACCCATACCCGCAACGATCGGGAAGCCGCGCGGGGCAAGCAAAGTGGAAGAACTCAGGAAATTCAGCGCCTTATCGGCCGTTCTCTGCGCATGGCGGTCGATCTCAAGGCCCTGGGAGAAATCACCCTCAAGGTGGATTGCGACGTACTTCAGGCCGATGGCGGGACACGCACCGCGGCCATCTCGGGCGCGTCCGTGGCTCTGGTAGATGCGCTCCGGGTGCTCGAAGCGTCCGGGAAGCTTTCAAAGCCCGCCCTACTTCAGCGCATTGCGGCGGTGTCCGTGGGCGTTGTGAAGGGGGTACCCGTGCTTGACCTCGATTACAACGAGGATTCCACGGCGGAAACGGACATGAACGTGGTGCTGGCGGAAGATCTTCGGCTTATCGAGGTGCAAGGAACCGCCGAAGGCGCGCCCTTTTCCGCTGATGAACTTACGACCCTAGTCGCCCTGGCCCAGGCCGGGGGACAACAGCTCTTTGCAGCTCAGCAGGAGGCCCTTAACGCATGACGGAGCCCACCGCGCCGAGCACGGCGGACGCCGTTCGGCACGCCTTTCTCGCCCTTGCGGAAGCGCAGGCTGCCCTCCGTTTTGGGGAATTCACCCTGAAATCGGGGCGCCAGAGCCCCTATTTCTTCAACGCCGGGGCCTTTTCCCGAGGCCAGGCTATGGTGGGCCTGGGCCAGGCTTACGCGGCGACCGCCGCGGCCCTGGGCACCCCCTTCGATGTGGTCTTTGGGCCCGCCTACAAAGGCATTCCCATCGCCACGGCCATGGTCACGGCCCTGGCGGAGCACCATGGCCTTGATGTGGGGCTGGCCTACAACCGCAAGGAAGCTAAGGATCACGGCGAGGGCGGTCAGCTGGTGGGGGCCGAGCTGGCCGGCCAGCGAGTGCTGCTGGTGGATGACGTCATCACTGCGGGCACGGCAATCCGTGAAGTCCTACCCCTGCTGGACGCCGCCGGGGCTAAGCTGGTTGGGGTGCTCACGGCCCTCGATCGGCAGGAGCGTGGGGCTGAAGGCGAGCAGTCGGCGGTTCAGCAGTTGCAAGCGGAGTTGGGCCTTCCGGTGCAGGCGATTGTCACCTTGGATGATGTGCTTGCCTGGCTGCGCGCTCGAGGTTTGGTGCAGGAAGAGGCCGCCCTGGCGGCCTACCGAGCGCGCTATGGGGCCCGGCCCCGCTAGCCCTTCGGCGCCTTGAAGCAGGCTTCCGCAAGCACCTGCCACTGATGGGGCCAGGCCGTGAGAGGATCCTTGGTAAAGCCGCTGCGCACGAACTGGGCGATGCGGCCCTCGGCGGTGGCCAGCATGAGGTTCGCTGCGAGGTTCGCGGGCAGGGTAGTGCCCTGGCCCTGGGCCAACTTCCCATCTCGCAGGAACTGACGCAGTTGGGCTTCCACCCGCTCGAAGAGCTGGGCCATGCGTCGGCGAAGCCGTTCCGTTTCCCCCGCCAGCACATCCCCCGTGAGCAGGCGCGCGAAGCCTGGGTTCTTGGCACAAAAGGACAACAGGACCGTAAGCAACGCGCCGCAGCGAGCTGGGGCGTCCTCGAGCTCCTGCTTAATTGTGGGAACGCGCCCGAGGATTGTTTCCTCTAAGAACCCGATCAGCCCCTCAAACATTTGCGCTTTGCTGGCGAAATGGCGATAGAGCGCGGCTTCTGATACGCCCACCTCTCGGGCCAGGGCTGCCGTGGTAATCCGCCCCCCGGGGTGCTGCTCAAGCATGGTCGCAAAGGCTTGAAGAATGTGTTCCTTGCGCGCGCCAGAACGTGATCCTGCCCCCGCCATGGGTTAGCCCTCCTCCGGATCGCGGGTAATCAGCGTGCCGATCCCCGTGTCCGTAAAAATTTCCAGCAAAACGGCGTGCTCAACTCGGCCGTCGATGATGTGGGCGCTACGCACCCCATGCTGAACGGCCTCCAGCGCGTGCTTGATCTTGGGGAGCATCCCGCCGTGTATGGTGCCGTCTTCAATCAGGCCGGCCACCTTCTTCGCCGTGAGGCCCGTCAGCACCTGGCCCGAGGCATCCAGCAGTCCGGGCGTATTGGTGAGTAAGATGAGCTTCTCTGCGTCCACGGCTTCCGCAAGGCGCCCAGCGACCACGTCCGCATTGATGTTGTAGGACGCGCCATCTTCCCCAATGCCGATGGGGGCAATCACGGGGATGTATTCCGAGCCCACGAGCAGGTCAATCACGGCCCGATCGATATGGGCAACGTCGCCCACGTGGCCCAGGTCGACGGGCTCCGGCCCCCCGGCCTTGGCCGTCAGCTTCATGGGCCGGGCTCGGACAAGGTCCGCGTCTTTCCCCGTGAGCCCAATGGCGCGCCCGCCGTGGGCATTGATCAGACCGACGATGTCTTTATTGATGAGGCCGCCAAGCACCATTTGAACCACGTCCATAGTGGCTTCGTCCGTGACGCGCATGCCCTCTACAAAGCGGGACTCGATTTTGAGGCGCTCAAGCAAATCACCAATTTGGGGCCCCCCGCCGTGCACCACGATGGGGTTCATGCCCACCAGCTTCATAAGGACCACATCCCGGGCGAAGCTGGCTTGCAGCGCTTCATCAGTCATGGCGTTGCCGCCAAACTTCACCACAATGGTGGCGTCCTGGAAGCGCTGGATATAGGGCAGGGCCTCCGTGAGAACCCGGGCGACGGTGCTGGCTTGGGACGAAGACAGGGGCATGCAATAACTCCGGCGAGACGTCTAGGGCGTCAGGGCTGAGGCGAATTCCTGGAGTAGCTGCGTGCTCAGGGCCCGCTTACTCATCTTCGGAAGCGCGGTTTCGCCGCTTGGCCCCAGAACCGTGACGCAGTTCTCCTCGCTATTAAAGCCGATATCGGCTCGCGATACGTCATTGGCGACGACGAAATCCACGCCCTTCTTGCTGCGCTTGCTTCGGGCATGGGCGAGGACGTTCTCGGTCTCCGCGGCGAAGGCCACCAGCACGGGGCGCGCCCGGGAGCCGCGCTGGGCCGCGAGGGTGGCGATGATGTCCGGATTCGGAACCAGGGTGAGGGTCAGGGGTACGCCGTCCTGGCGCTTCAATTTCTGCGTGGCCACCTCCGCCACCCGGTAGTCCGCGACTGCCGCCACGGCGACGCACAAATCGGCATCGGCGCAGGCGGCTTCCGCGGCGGTGAGCATGTCCTGGGCGGCTTCCACGTCAATGCGGGTAACTCCGGCGGGGGTCGGCAGGCTGACGGGTCCCGTAATGAGCGTAACCCGCGCGCCGGCGGCGACGGCGGCTTCAGCCAGGGCGAAGCCTTGCTGGCCTGAGCTCTTATTCGTGAGATAACGCACCGGGTCCAGGGCTTCCCGCGTAGGCCCGGCCGTGATCACCACGTGACGACCGGCCCAGGGGCTCGGCGACGAATCGCCTCGGGCGGTGGCCCAGGCTTCAAGCGCTTGAACGAGGTCCGCGGGCTCGATCATGCGCCCCGGTCCCTCGTCGCCGCAGGCCTGGCTGCCGCTGGCTGGCCCAAGAACGGTGGCGCCGTCGGCCTCAAGCTGGGCGACGTTGCGCCCCGTGGCCGGGGCGCGCCACATGGCTTGATTCATCGCCGGCGCGAGGAACTTGGGTCCATCGAAGGCCAGATAGCAGGTGCTAAGAAGGTCGTTGGCGTGGCCCTGCGCCAGGCGCGCGAGGGCATCGGCGCTTGCGGGGGCGACCAGGAGGACCTCCCCCCAGCGTGCCAGCTCGATATGGCCCATAGCGGCCTCAGCACTTGGATCGAGGAGATCCGTGCGCACGGGGCGCCCGGAAACGGCTTGCAAGCTGAGGGGGGTGACAAAGGCCGCCGCTGCCGGGGTCATGAGCACCTGTACCTCGGCGCCCTCACGGCGAAGCTGACGCACCAGCTCACAGCATTTATAGGCGGCAATGCCGCCGGTGATGCCCAAAAGTATACGGCGTGCGGCCAAGCGGCTCATGGCGAAGGGGCCCGGAATTGGCTAAGGGGCGCAAACGATAGCACTCGAAATCGAGGTTGGCATGGGCCCGGGTGCCTTGAGCCTGAGCGATGCCTCTGGTATAAAGCCGCGCTCTTTTCGACGCGCTGGATGCGTCGTCCTCATTTTAAGCGAGAGGCAAGCCATCATGTCTCAGGTGTGCCAGGTCACCGGGAAGCGTCCGATTACGGGTAACAACGTATCGCACGCGCACAACAAAACGCGCCGTCGGTTCTCTCCGAACCTCCACTATCATCGTTTCTGGGTGGAAAGCGAGAAGCGCTTCGTTCGCCTTCGCGTGTCCTCCAAGGGCATTCGGGTGATCGACAAGCGCGGCATCGACGTGGTTCTCAGCGAGCTTCGCGCTCGCGGTGAAAAGGTCTAAGGAGCCCAGCCATGCGTGACAAGATTAAGCTCGTTTCTTCCGCCGGTACGGGGCACTTCTACACCACGGATAAGAACAAAAAAAACACGCCCGATAAGCTCGAGTTCAAGAAATTCGATCCGGTCGTGCGCAAGCACGTGATCTATAAAGAAGCCAAGATTAAGTAAGCTTCTTTAGGCGGAGATGCCCCCCCTGGAGGCACTCCGCTCGCCACCCTGGCGCTAGCCAATGGGTGGCCGTGGTCTCCTCCAAGATCGCCGGCCCCCTCAACTCGTCCCCCTCTCGCAGCTCGGATCGACGGTAGCGCGGTACGCTCCCGTGGCCGGTGACGGCCCAGGGCGGACGTGCCTCGGGCGTCGTTGGCGCTTCCAGGGCGACGGGCGCTCCAGCCAATGCTGATGGGGTTGTCCCGCGGACTCGGAGCCGTTCAAGCGTGAGAGGCCGACCGAGGCGGTAGCCATAGCGCGTCTCGTGGCTGGCTTCGAAGGCCGCCGCCAGCCCTGCCGGGGTCGCCTCCGTGGGCCTAAAGGGCACTTCCAGCGCATAACCCTGCCCCGCATATTGAAGCGCGAGCGTCGCTTCCAATTCGACCCCTTCCGCACCCAGCGCGCTGCGGATTTGCTGCGCCGCCGTGTCATGGGCCGCCCGCGCCTGCGCCAGCCCTTCCTCGTCAAGGGGGCAGCGTAGCGCCTGGCTGTGCAGGCGAGCGGGAGGGCTTGCGAGCATGCCGAAGGCGGACAACACGCCCCCATGGGCGGGAAGCAGTGCGTCTTCGATGTCGAGGGCCTCCGCCAGTTCGCAGAGATGAAGCCCCCCGGCCCCGCCGAAACTCGCGAGCACGCAATCCCTGGGATCCGTCCCCTGCTCCAGAGACATCACGCGCAGGGCCTTGGCCATATGGTCATTGGCCACGGCCAAAATACCCTCCGCAGCGGCTTCCAGGCTGCAGCCGAGGGCGTCAGCCAGCGGGCGGAGGGCGGCGTAGGCCGCGGCTGGATCCAGGGTGAGCTGGCCACCGAGAGGTTGATCCGTAGGCAGTCGGCCAAGGATGACGTGGGCATCGGTGACGGTGGGCGCGGTGCCCCCTTGGCCATAGCAGGCGGGTCCGGGCCGCGCGCCCGCCGAGGCCGGACCGACAAGCAGGGCCCCGCCGGCGTCGAGGCTGGCGAGGGACCCTCCACCGGCCCCAATGGTATGCACGGCAACCATGGGCACGGCCACGGGATAGGGGCCAATGCGGCTTTGATGGGTGAGCTGGGGGGCGCCGTCGATCAGGGTGACGTCCGTGGACGTGCCGCCCATGTCGAAGCTCAGGACCCGGGGAAGGGCGAGGTCCTGGGCCAGGGCGGCGAGCCCCGCCACGCCGCCGGCGGGCCCGGACAGAAGCAATTGCACGGGGAAACGGGCCGCATAGGCGGGGGCGACGGTGCCCCCATGGGAGGCCATGATGGCCAGGCGTGTCGCGCCGAGGCGGGTCTCGAGGCGTTGCAGGTAGGCTGTCACGAGGGGGCTGAGGCTGGCGTTGAGCCAGGTGGCTAGGCCCCGCTCATACTCCCCGGACTCCGCCAGTACTTCACTACTTCGGCTCACGGGAAGCGCCATTCCTCGGGCCGCCAGCCGCGCCTCCAAGCGGGCCTGCGCCGCTGCTTCGTGAGCGGGGTTCTTCCAGGCAAAGAGAAAGTTGATGGCCACCGCCTCGGGTTGGGCGGCGAAGAGCGCATCGATGACCGCGTCGAGAGCGGCGTCGTCTAGGGGGGCGAGTTCTTTCCCGGCTGCGTCGAGGCGCCCCGGGGCGCCAAAGCATAGCTCCGGAGCGACCGGAGGCGGGCTGAGGGGCGGGGTGAGATCGTACAGGGCCGGGCGCTGCTGTCGGCCCAGGGCGAGGAGATCCTCAAAGCCCGCCTGTCCGAGGTAGGCGGTGCGCGCCACGGTGTTTTCCAGGGCCGCGTTGGTGGCCACGGTGGTGCCGTGGATCAGCCGCACCTCGGGCCCAAGGGCTTCGGGATCGAGGCCCAGGGCGCGCAGGCCTTCCAGAATCGCCGCTTCGGGGGCCTCGGGGGTGGAGAGGACTTTCGCCACGCGCAGCTGGGCCCCGTCGAACAGGACGAGGTCCGTGAAGGTGCCGCCCGTATCGACGCCGAGGACGATCTTCCCGGCGACGCCTATGCGATCATCGCGGGTCTGTTTTTCCGGAACCGGTGCCATGCCTGAATTGCCTGAAGTGGAGACAACCCGGCGGGGCCTTGCCCCTCACGTGGAAGGACAGCACATTACCGGGGTGCAGGTTTTTGAGCCGCGGCTTCGCTGGCCCGTGGACCCGGGCCTCGCGCAAACGCTCACCGGGCTCACGGTAGCGCGCTTATCCCGCCGGGCAAAGTATCTGCTTTTTGAGACGGGCTCGGGGGCCCTTATGGTCCATCTTGGCATGTCCGGGAGCCTTCAGCTCAAGACGCCGCCCTTCGAGCGTCGTCGCCATGACCATGTGCTATGGACCTTGGCCAGTGGCGCCGTGCTGGTCTTCCACGATCCGCGACGCTTTGGATCGGTGCACTGGCTGCCCAGCGCCCCAGGCGTCCATCCCCTATTGGTAAAGCTGGGCCCCGAACCCCTCTCCTCGGCCTTTGATGGCGCTTACCTTGCCGCGCAGGCCCGGGGGCGAAAGGTGCCGGTCAAAGCCTTCCTCATGGACGGCGCGGTGGTGGTGGGCGTGGGCAACATCTACGCCACGGAGGCGCTATTTCTGGCCGGGATCCACCCCCGCCGGCCGGCGGGGCGCATTAGCGTGGCGCGCTATGAGCGCTTGGCGGAAGCGGTGAAGGGGGTGCTCGCCCAGGCGATCGAGGCGGGGGGAACGACGCTGCGGGATTTTGTCGATGGGACAGGGCAGCCGGGGTATTTCCAGCAGACGCTTCGAGCTTACGGCCGGGCGGACCAGCCCTGCCTCACCTGCGGCAGCGCCTTAAAGGGTATCCGGCTGGCGCAGCGGGCAACGGTGTTTTGCCCCCGTTGTCAGCGCTAGCGCTGGTGTTGCGCCTTCAGCGCGCGCGCCACGGCAGGGTGCACGAATTGGCTGACGTCGCCGCCATAGGCCGCTATTTCCCGCACCAGCGTAGAGGAGATAAAGGAGCAATTTTCTGACGGCGCGAGGAAGACGTATTCGATGTCCGGCGCCAGCGCGCGGTTCATGTCGACCATCTGGAACTCGTATTCGAAATCGGCGACGGTGCGAATGCCCCGAAGGATGAAGCCCGCTTCCTTGCGCCGTACGTAATCCACCAGCAGTTCATTGAAGCCGTCAACTTCAACCCCGGGGATGTCTCCAAGCACTTCCCTGCAAAGCGCAATGCGATCGGCGAGGTCCACCTCAGGGTTCTTTTGTGGACTCGTGCCAATGGCCACGATAACGCGATCGAAAAGTTTAAGCGCCCGCTTTACCAGATCGGTGTGCCCCACGGTAATGGGATTGAAGGTGCCTGGATAAACCACCGTACGCATGCGAAACCCCTCCCTTTGCTCGCGTCGCGATGCTAGCCCATTGATCTCACGGTCACAAATGGTCCGGCGCGGCCCAGCTCAGTAGCACCGCCTGGCTGTCGCCGGCGCGCGTTTCCCGCAGCTTTTGCAACCCTTCCGGGAGCGGGGGCTCGGCGTTCTGGGGCACCTCTACATAAATTTTTGCTCCCGGGGCCAAAAGGGAGCCCGCACAGAGGCGCTCCAAGGCCGCCTCCGCCAGGGCGCTGGCAAAGGGGGGGTCAAGAAAAACCAGGTCGAAGGGGCCGAGCTGAGCGTCCCGGAGCACGGCGAGGGCGTCTCGCTCCTTAAGGTGCGTGCGCCCCCCTCCGAGGCGGTGGAGCGTTTCCCGAAGGGTTTGGGCGGCGCGCCGATCCTTTTCGATGAAGGTGACCTCTGCCGCGCCCCGGGAGAGCGCTTCCAAGCCGAGGGCACCGCTGCCGGCGAAGGCATCCAGTACCCGGGCGCCTTCCACGTCCTCCCGAAGCCAATTAAAGAGCGTTTCCCGGCTGCGTCCCGGGGTGGGTCGAAGGCCCGGTCGCGCCGCTACGGGAATGCGGTGCCCGCGCAGAGCGCCGGCAATAATCCGCACTTCTCCGCTACCCTGGGTCCCGCGGCCTCGGCCACGCTGGTATCCTTTTTCCGTTTTCAACGCGCCGCTCTCCCAACTGTAGGGGCGTGTGACCTTCCGCGGAGTATCCCATGTTCCGGTTTTTGCGTAAGAAGCGGGTTGAAGAGGCGGTTCCCGAACCCCGGCCCGAGGTGAACGTTGCACCCGAGCCCGAGCCTGAGCCCGCGGAACCGCCGCGCGCGGAGGCCCCGGCACCGGAGAAAGGCGGGCTGTTTAATCGCCTGCGCACGGGCCTGGCGCGGAGCCGGGGCGCCCTGGGGGATTCCCTCGGCACCCTGCTGCTGGGCAAAAAAGAAATCGATGAAAGCCTTATGGAGGCCCTGGAGACCCAGCTGCTCCTCGCCGATGTGGGCCTTGAGGCCACGGAAGCGGTACTCGAGCGCTTAACGGCGCGAGTGAAGCGCCGCGCCCTAAATGACGAAGACGCACTCATGGGTGAATTGGCCGAGGTGCTCGCCGAGCTCCTGGGCGAACAGCATCGACCCTTTGAAATTCAGCCGGCCTCCCCCTTTGTCGTTCTGGTCGTTGGGGTGAACGGCGTGGGCAAGACCACCACCATCGGAAAGTTGGCGCAGCGTTTTAAGGCCGCCGGGCACCGGCCCCTGCTGGCCGCCGGGGACACCTTTCGCGCCGCTGCCGTAGAGCAGCTGAAGCTCTGGGGCACCCGGGCGGGCGTGCCTGTGATCGCCCAGGGAGAGGGGGCCGATAGCGCCTCCGTGCTTTTTGACGCGGTCTCCGCAGCGCGGGCGCGGGGCGCCGATTTGGTGCTTGCGGATACGGCCGGACGGCTCCATAACAAGGGTCACCTCATGGAAGAGTTGGCCAAGGTGGTCCGGGTGCTGAAGCGCTTTGATGAGGCGGCGCCCCATGCCGTGCTGCTGGTGCTCGACGCGGGCACGGGGCAAAACGCCCTCGCCCAGGCGAGAACCTTCGCTGAGGTGGCGCCCCTAACGGGGCTCGTGCTGACTAAATTGGATGGGACGGCGAAGGGTGGGGTTGCTTTTGCGCTGGCGAAGCAGGCCGGTCTGCCCATTCAGTTTGTGGGCGTAGGGGAAGGTGCGGAGGATCTCCGGCCCTTCGAGCCCCGCAGCTTCGTGGCAGCGCTTCTCGGCGCGGAAGCGCCATGATTCACCTTTCCCAGGTCGGCAAACGCTATGGCGACCGGGACGCGCTTCGTGGCGTTGATCTGACCCTGCCGAAGGGTTCCTTAAGCTTCCTCATGGGCCCCTCGGGGGCGGGTAAGAGCACGCTGTTGCGCCTGCTCCTGGCCCTGGAGCGTCCTGATGCGGGACGCATCGAGGTGGCTGGCCTCGATCTCGGGCGCCTTCCGCGACGCCAACGACCCGCCTACCTACGGCGCGTCGGCGCCGTGTTCCAGGACCCCCAGCTGTTGATGGATCGCTCGGTCTTTCACAATGTCGCTCTGCCCCTGCAGCTCGCCGGCTATGCGGCGGCAGAACAGGGCCCTAGGGTGCGGGCCGCGCTCACCCAGGTGGGGCTGGCGGGTGCGGAGGGCCGCTCGCCCCGAACCCTTTCAACGGGGGAACGGCAGCGCGTAGGCATCGCCCGCGCCTTGGTGCATCGTCCGGCGCTGGTTCTTGCTGACGAACCCACGGGCAATTTAGATCCCACCTTGTCTGCCGAGATCATGGGGCTTTTTCAGCGCTTTCAAAAAGTTGGAGTGACCGTGGTGATTGCCACGCATGACGTCGATTTGGCGGGCCGGTTCCCGGCGCAGGCGCTTTACCTCGAGGGGGGGCGGCTGACCGCAGGCGCCGCTCCCGGGGCCGGGGTATGAGGCGCGCTACGCCCGGGGAAGGCGGCAGCCTCCGCGGCTTGGCCCGCTGGCGGGCCGACCAGCGTTACGCCCTTGGGGAAGCGAAGCAAACGCTAGGGAAGCAGCCCCTGGCCACGGGGCTGATTATGATTACGCTGGCCCTTGCGCTCTTGCTGCCTGCCGCCCTCGGACGGGTCCTGGGCTTGCTTGAGGCGAATATCGGTACCTGGCCCACCACCCCCAAGATCAATGTTTTCTTTGCCGCGGAGGTGCCGCCCGGGCCCTTGCTTCAGCGCTGGCGTGCCCATCCGGACATCGCGGACTTGCGGGTGCAGACCGCGCAGGCGTCGGCGGAGGAGTTTCAGGCGGCCCTAGGCGTCGGCTCCGCCCTCGGGAAGCGTTTTGGCGCCGCGCCCTTTCCGCCCCTGCCCTCGGTGGTGGTGGTGACCCCCCGGGAGGACGCCCAGGCTCCGGCCCGGGTGAAGGCACTGGCGGAGGCCTTGGAGCAGGAAGCCGGCACGCTCGGTGTGCAGGTGGATCTGGCCTGGGTACTGCGCCTGCGGGGAGCCCTGGAGGTGTTCTCCATGCTGCTCTACACCTTTCAAGGGCTTCTGGCCACGGCAGCCCTCCTGCTTGTCGGTACGGTCACGCGCATGGCCCTCTTGGAGCGCTTGCCCGCCCTGCGTACCCTGCAGCTCCTTGGGGCGACCAATGGGTTCCTGCTGGCCCCCTTTATCTACCAGGCCCTGGCCTATGGCCTAGGCGGCGGATTTATGGCGGGCCTCGGCCTCCTGGTTCTCGAGGGCGCCCTCAGTCCTGCGTTGACCGCTCTAGCCAGCGCCTATGCTCTGCCCCTGACGCCCAATGCCTCCGCCGCGTCGTCCTTTCTTTTCCTTTTGGCCTCGGGCCTGGCCCTGGCCTTTCTGGGCGCACTGCTGGCGGGCCTTTGGGTACTGCGCCGTTTTGAAAGCGGTCTCGAGCAGACTTCCTAGTTTTAGCACTCCTGTGTAAAGACTGCTAAAATGGCGCCATTGATCTAGGAGGTTCCATCATGAGCACTCGCCTTTTGGCCATGGATGCCTTATCGCCGGGCCGTGATTTAGACCATTACATCCACACCGTGAGCTCCTTTGAAATTCTCAGCGCCGAAGAAGAAGCGGCGCTGGGTCGGGCACTCCGGGAGGAAGGGGACCTCGAGGCGGCCCGTCGCCTCGTGCTGTCCCATCTCCGTTTCGTCGTGCACATGGCGCGGTCCTATGCGGGCTACGGCCTGTCCCAAGCCGATCTCATTCAGGAAGGTAACGTCGGGCTGATGAAGGCGGTCAAGCGCTTCGATCCGAACTACGGCGTGCGCCTCGTTTCCTTTGCCGTGCACTGGATCAAGGCGGAAATGCACGAATTCATTCTGCGCAACTGGCGCATCGTGAAGGTCGCGACCACCAAGGCCCAGCGGAAGCTCTTCTTCAACTTGCGGAGCCAGAAAAAGCGCCTTGGGTGGATGAATGCGGAGGAAGTGGCCACGGTTGCCGAAACCCTCGGCGTCGCGCCGGAAGAGGTCACACGCATGGAAGGGCGTATGGCGGCCTTCGATGCGCACTTCGATCTGGACAGCAGCGAAGAAGAGGGCGCTGCCATGACCGCGCCGGCGGCCTACCTGGCAGCGGAAGGGGCCGATCCCGCGGAGCAAATCGAAGCGGAGGATTGGGAAGACGCCACCACCGGGGCGTTGCAGGCCGCCCTTGCGGGCCTTGATGAGCGTAGCCGCGACATCATCCAAAGCCGTTGGTTGGCCGATGAAAAGGCAACGCTGCATACCCTCGCTGATCGTTACGGCGTTTCCGCGGAGCGGATTCGGCAGCTCGAACTTGGAGCGCTGAAGAAGCTCAAGGGCGCGATAGCGGCCTGAGGTGCCAGACTTTCTCCTTGCCAGCGCAGGCTTTATGGGCGCCTCCGGCGTCGCCCTGGGCGCCTTTGGGGCCCATGGGCTGAAGGGGCGCCTCGGGGCGGCCCTGCCCATCTGGGAAACGGCCGTGCAATACCATTTGGTGCACGCGCTGTTTTGTCTCGTCATCGCCCTCGCGCTGCGCGCGGGAGCCCCCGCTGCCCTGCGGCCCGCGGCGTTTCTCGCCCTGGTCGGCATTCTTCTGTTTTCCGGCAGCCTCTACGCCCTTGCCCTAGGCGGGCCTCGTTGGCTGGGTCCGATCACCCCTCTGGGGGGCTTGGCATTTCTGCTCGCCTGGGGCCTGCTGCTGGTTCAAGGGCTTCGATCTTGAATCCGCATTGGCGCCCTATCCGCAGTTTCGTGCTCCGCACGGGGCGGGAAACGCCTGGCCAGGCGCGGGCTCGGGAAGCCCTCGGGGCGCGCTACGCCATTCCCTGGCCCGAGGCCCCGCTGCCCGCCGATTACTGGGATCGCAGTTTCGATGTCGATGGGCCCCTCACCCTAGAGATCGGCTTTGGCATGGGGGGCTCCCTGGCGGCCATGGCTGCCGCAGAGCCTACTCGGCGCTTCCTTGGGGTCGAGGTGCACACCCCGGGGGTTGGAGCGCTCATGGCCGCGCTGGAGGCGCAGCAGCTAACGAACGTGCGAGTGCTTCAGGGGGATGTGGTTGCGGCGCTCGCCCAGCTGTTTCCACCCGGCACCTTAGATCGGGTGCAAATCTTCTTCCCCGACCCCTGGCCGAAGAAGCGCCACCACAAGCGCCGCCTTATTCAGCCCCCTTTCCTCGAGCGGCTGGCCACCTTGGTTCGCCCCGGGGGCCATTGCTGGCTTGCGACCGACTGGGCGCCCTATGCGGAGGCCATGGAAGCGGCCTTCGCGGCGGTCCCGGCCTGGCGCCGGTTGCCGGCGGAGGCCTGCCCGCCCCGGCCGGAAACGCGCTTTGAACGCCGCGGGCTTCGGAAGGGGCACGGGGTGGCCGACCTCTACTTCCAGCGCCTCCCCTAGCGGGCGAGGGCAGTCAGTAAAGGGTTCAGAAAACGCCAGCCAAGGTCCGTGGCGGCAAGGGCCTCCGCTTGCAGTAAGCCCGCTTCGATTTGCCTTTGCCGCTCCGGCTCTAGGCAGGCCGCAGCAAGGCCCGTGTGGGCTTCAAAAAGAGCAAGGGGGACGCCTTCGCGAAGGCGAAGCACATTGAGTAAGGCTTCCTCCCGTAAGCGATCGTCGTTTAGGACGTCCTCCCGGGCCGGTGCCGCCGGGCCCCCGAGCCAGTGGCTGGGTACGCGGCTGCGCTGGGTCCGCACCACTTTAAGTCCACCGTCGGCTACGCTGCGGGTGAGTTTCCCATGGGCGCCGGGGCCCAGCCCAAAGTAGTCCCCAAAGCGCCAATAATTCAGATTATGCCGACACTGGGCATCGCCCTTGGCCCAGGCCGATATCTCATAGGCCTCAAAGCCTGCGGCCTGGAGGGCGCTCTGGCCGTTGAGCTCGAGGGTTTCCAGCATGTCTTCCTCAGGGAGGGCGGGCGGCCGACGGTAGAACGCCGTGTTCGGTTCGATGGTGAGCTGATAGTAGGACAGGTGGGTCACCCCGGAGGCGAGGGCGAGTGTGAGGTCCTGCAGTCCTTCCTCCGCGCTTTGCCCCGGCAGGCCGTGCATTAGATCGAGATTGAGGCGTTCAAACCCCGCTCCCTGGGCCAGCTCGATGGCTCGTTGAGCGTCGTCTCCGCTGTGGATACGACCGAGGGCGCTTAGGGCTCGGGGGGAAAAGCTTTGGACCCCAAGGGATAGGCGATTCACCCCGGCTTCCCGATAGCCCCGAAAGCGCCCGGCCTCTGCCGTCCCCGGATTGGCCTCCAGCGTGATTTCGCAGTCCGGCTCAAGGGCCAGCCGCGCGCGGACGCCGCGCAGGATGGTGGCCACGGTGGTTGCCGCGAGCAGGCTCGGGGTGCCCCCGCCAAAGAAAATGCTCCCTAGGGGCGCGGCCGGTGGCCCGTAGTGCGCGAGGTCCCAGTCGAGGTCGGCGAGAATGCGCTCGGCGTAGGCGGCCTCCGGCAGCGGCCCCTCCTGGGTGTGGGAGTTAAAGTCGCAGTAGGGGCACTTGCGCACGCACCAGGGCACATGGATGTAGAGCGCCGTGGGCAGAGGCGAGCTCACCGTTGGCGCGCCCACGCCTCCGGCGTCTCCCCCGCTAAGCGGGCTTTTAGGGCCGCAACGGCGCGCCCCCGATGGGACTGAGCGGCCTTCGCCGCCGCGGACAGGTTGGCGGCCGTGCAGCCCTGTTCCGGCACCCAGAAGATGGGGTCGTAGCCAAAGCCGCCGTCTCCCGCGGGGGCCTCGGTGATCTCCCCCGGCCATCGGCCTTCGGCAATGAGGGGGCAGGGATCCCCCGCATGGCGCAGCAGTACCAAGACGCAGTAGAACGCCGCCCGCCGATCGGTCTGGGCTTCGAGGGCCTTCAGCAAGGCTTGCCAGTTGTCTTCATCCGTTGCGTCCGGCCCTGCGTAGCGCGCCGAGCGTACGCCCGGGGCCCCACCCAAGGCGGGAACGAACAGCCCGGAATCATCGGCGAGGGTCGGTAGGTTGGAGGCCGCGGCGCCCGCCCGCGCTTTCAGCAGCGCGTTTTCCAGGAAGGTTTGCCCCGTTTCCTCCGGGGCGGAAAGCCCGAGGGCACCGGCGCTGGTGAGGGAAAAGTCGGGCAGAAGGCGTGCAAACTCTCGAAGCTTGCCCTCGTTATGGGTCGCCAAAAGGAGATTGGGGGTCATTGGGCCCAGAGCGCCTTTTGGAAGCTTAGGGCGTGGCTTTGGCCCCGTTCCTGGTCCGTGACCGTTAATTGAAAGCGGAGCGTTTCCCGGTCCGTAAAGCGCGTGGTGGCCAGGTAGTAGATCGCCCCCGGTTCCTTCACCTCGCGGAAACGGAGCGTGAGGGTTTGTCCGAGCAGGTTTTGTACCGTGCCCTCTACCGTCAGCGGGACCGGGTCCGTTACCCCTTCTTCTGCGCCCCGGCGTCGGCCAGCGATGTTGATGAGGGCCACGGTCTCGCCCCGTTCCAAGTCGTACTCGGCCGCAACGGCGGCGGGGACGCTCGTGCTATTCAAGGCGATGTAGTGGACGTCGAGGTCGCCGAAGCGCGTGAACTGATCCGCCTGGGCCGCGGCGCTTAAGGCGAGGAGCATTACGATGCGAAGGGCGAGGGCCATGGGGTGCTTCTCCTTGATCGGGGACGGGCCTAGGGGGCTGCGCCGGGCCGTCGTAATCCGTAGACCGCAATGGTACCGAAGAGATTGGGCCAGCGATTCATATACCAAGCGTCCTGGTACTGAGCGTTGACCACCTTGCGATCGTAGATCGTGAGGGCCCGGGCGTCGCAAAGCGCCTCAAAGTCCGCGAAGGTACACAGGTGAATGTTGGGGGTGTCGTGCCAAGCGTGGGGCAGGTGCCGGGCCATGGGCATGCGGCCCGCGGTGGCCAGTTCCAGGCGACAACGCCAGTGCCCAAAGTTGGGAAAGGTGACAATGCTGCGCGGGGCAATGCGGACCATTTGCTCAAGCACGATTCCGGGCTTGCGCACCGCCTGCAGGGTCTCGGCCATCACCACGACGTCGAAGCCGTCCGTGGGAAAGTCCAAGAGCCCCTCATCGATATCCCGCTCCAGCACGTTGACCCCTCGGGCAATGCAGCGGGTGATTTGCCCTTCGTCGATTTCAATGCCGTAGCCGCGTACGCCGCGGTGTTCCGCGAGCCAGGCCAGGAGCGCGCCGTCGCCGCAGCCGAGATCAAGAACCCGCGCACCTTCGGGCACCATGCCTGCAATCAGCTTGAGGTCGGCGCGAAGGGTCATGACTGGCCCTCCAGCCCTGCCAGATAGGTGCGCAAGACGTCCAGGTAACGGGGGACGGGTAACAGGAACGCATCATGCCCCTGGGCCGCTTCCACGTCGACGTAGCTGACCTCCCGTCCCGCGCGCAGCGCCGCGAGAGCCATCTCCCGGGAGCGCGCCGAAGGGAATCGCCAATCGGTGGTGAAGGAGATAAACAAAAGGCGGGCCTGCATGGCGGCGAAGGTGGCAACGAGATCGTCCCCATAGGCACGGGCCGGATCGAAATAATCCAACGCGCGGGTCATCAGCAGGTAGGTATTGGCGTCGAAGCGCCGGGAAAAGGACTTCCCTTGATATTGGAGATAGCTTTCCACTTGGAACTGCACGTCCTGAAGAATGTCTAGATCACCGCTGCGCACGGCGCGGCCAAACTTCTCCCGCAGCCCGTCGTCGGATTGATAGGTGACGTGGCCAAGCATGCGTGCGAGGCGCAGCCCAGCCGTGGGGACGGTTCCGGCTTCGAGGTAGCGGCCCCCGTGGAAGTCCGGGTCCGCCGTAATGGCCTGACGGGCAATCTCATTGAAAGCAATGTTCTGGGCCGACAGGCGCGGGGTGCTGGCGATGGCGACGGCGGCGCCGACCCGCGCCGGGTAGGACAGGGCCCACTGGATCGCCTGCATGCCGCCTAGGCTTCCACCTACCACGGCGGCCCAGCGCTCAATCCCCAAGCGGTCCGCCAGGGCTGCCTGGGCGCGCACCCAGTCAGGCACCGTGACCGTTGGGAAGTCTGGCCCGTAGGGACGCCCCGTGGCGGGATTAAGGCTCGCGGGGCCCGTGCTGCCGTGGCAGCCGCCCAAATTGTTCAGTGCAACAACGAAAAAACGCCGCGTGTCGATGGCCTTACCCGGCCCAATGGCGACGTCCCACCAGCCTGGCTTGGGCTCTTCCAGGTCATAGTAGCCCGCCGCGTGATGGTGCCCGGACAGGGCATGGCAAATGAGGAGGGCATTCGTTCGCTCGGCATTGAGTTCGCCGTAGCACTCGTACATCAGGCTATAGGCGGACAGGGTCTCGCCGCTGGCCAAGGGGAAGGGGCCGGAAAAATCCGCCTGCTCGGCCTTTACAAGGCCGACGGAGTGCGCGTCGCTGTGGGCTGTTTCGGCCATGGGCCGTCTCCCCGAGGTGGGCGCGAAGTCTAGCGATGCCGCCGCGCGACTCGCAAGCGGCGCACGCCCTAGGGCAGCAGCATGCGCGGAATCCCGACTTCCAAGGCGAGGCCGGGCACAAGGTAATCACGCAGCAGGGTCAAAAGGAGGAAGAGCACGAGCACGGAGAAGTCCAACCCCCCCGCCGGTGGCAAAAAGCGGCGTATGGGCGCCAGCACGGGCGCGGTAATTTGCTCGAGAAGCTCGGCTCCGGGATGGCGGCTCATGGGCGCCACCCAGCTGAGGATCACCACCAGCAGAAGGGCCCAGAAATAGAGCTCCAGAAGGCGCATGGGTAGGCGGAAGGCGGCCACAAGCAGGGCCGAGCCCAGGGGCAGGCCGAAGGTCAGCATGCACAACAGCAGTTCAGCCAGGAGCGTGAGGCTGAGGGCGGCCAGATCGAGCCCCCCAAGGTAGGGAATAAGGGGCCGCAGGGGTTTAAGGAGGGGATCGGAGAGCCGGACGATTCCTTGGGTAAGTGGGTTATAGAAATCCGCGCGCACCGCTTGAAATAAAAAGCGCAGCAGGAAGATAAAGCTGGCAAGGCTTAGGACCGTTCGGAGGACAAAGAGCCCTCCCCCCGACAATGCTTCATTCATGCCTGGTCTCCTTGTTTTCGACACGCCTCGGCGCCGAGCTCCTGCGCAAGGCTTTCGGCCCGCTGTGCCGCCGCCGCCATGGCCGTCTCGACCAAGGCGGGAAAAGCGCCCGCTTCAAAGGCCGCGAGGGCCGCTGCCGTGGTGCCGCCGGGGGAGGTCACCGCGACCCGCAGGGCGGCGGGATCAGCCCCCTTTTGGGTGGCCATGCGCGCGGCCCCGAGCGCCGTTTCCGTTACGAGGGCGCGGGCGAGGCTAGGGGCTAAGCCTTGCTTCACCGCCGCATCAATCATGCATTCCATTAAGCGAAAGAAGTAGGCCGGCCCGCTCCCGGACGCGGCGGTGACGGCGGCCAGGGCCGCTTCCGTCTCGAGCCAATAGGTGCTGCCGGCCATGGCCATCACGGCCTCCGCTTGCTCTCGCTGGGCCGCGCTGACGGCTGCCGTGGCGAAGAGCGCCGTACTGCCGCTTCGCAAAAGCGCCGGGGTGTTCGGCATGGCGCGCACCACGGGCGCCCCCTGGCCCCAGTGCAGCAGGCTCGCGCAGTTAATCCCCGCGGCGATGGACAGCAGCAAGGGGGGCGTGTGGGCCGCGTGAAGGGTTGGCGCCAAGGCCTCCAAGAGCGGCCCAAGCACCTGAGGCTTCACCGCGAGGACCACGACCTGGGCGTCGACGACGGCGGCCGCATTGTCCTCGAAAAGGGCGAGGGGGCCTAGATCGGCCAGCACCGCTCGGCAGGCCGGGCTGGGATCCGAAACCCGAAGCTGGGTGGGGTCGGCACCGCTGGCGAGCAGCCCGCCGATAAGGGCTTGCGCCATGTTGCCGCCGCCGATGAAGGCGAGGGGCGCGGGAAGGGCGCCCCGGAGGTCCGCCGATTGGGTCATGGTGAGGCTCCTGCTGGTTGCCGCGGACCAAAGAGTGCCGTGCCGAGGCGGAGATGGGTAGCGCCCGCAGCCACCGCGGCTTCGAGATCGTCGCTCATGCCCATGGACAGGACGCGAGCGGTTTCGGGTAAGGCCTTTGCCAGCGCCGTTAGGCGAGCCAAGCTGGCGCGTTGAGCCTCGAAGCCCTCCCGGGGCGCGGGCAAGGTCATAAGGCCCGCAAGGCGAAGCCCCGGCAGGCGTTCGATTGTGTCTAAGAGGGGGGCGAGGGCGTCGGGTGCGACGCCGGCCTTCCCGGGCTCGGGATCAAGCTTGACCTGCACACAAACCGCTAAGGGGCCCAGGGCCTTGGGCCGCTGGGCCGAGAGCCGTTCCGCCAGCTTGGCCCGGTCAATGGTGTGGACCCAGCTGAAATGCTCGGAGACCGGTCGCGTTTTATTGCTTTGCAGCGCACCGATGAAGTGCCATTGAAGGGCTAGGGCGCTGAGGGCGGCCTGCTTATCGAGGGCTTCCTGAAGATAGTTCTCCCCAAAATCGCGCTGGCCCAAGGCCGCCAGGGTGGCCACGGCCTCCGCCGGCTGGGTTTTGCTGACGGCGATGAGGGTGAGGTCCTTGGGATCGCGCCCGGCCTGGGCCGCTGCGGTGGCAAGCCGTTGGTGTACGCCGCGAACGCGGGCTTGGAGCGCAGTCATGGCGAAGGATCCGGTAGAGTGGGGGCGAAATGGTAACGGGTCTGGCCCTGCGCGTCAGGCGGTGGGCGGAGGAGATGGGGATGACACTTCAGGAGCTGCTGGCCTTTGCCCTGGCCCAGGGGGCGTCCGATCTCCATTTGTCCTCTGGCTTGCCGCCCCTGCTTCGGATCGACGGAGAGGTGTGCAAGCTGTCGGCCCCGCCCCTCGACGACGCGGGGGTCCGGGCGCTGCTGGATAGGGTACTGACAGCCCCGCAGAGAAAAACCTTTGAGGCGGCGGGAGAGTGCGACTTTGCCTTTGCCGCCGAGGGCCTTGCGCGCTTTCGGGGGAATGTTTTTCGTCAGAATCGGGGTGCTGCGGCTGTCTTTCGCGTCATCCCGGATACGGTGTGGTCCCTGGCGGAGCTGGGCCTCGGCCCCCTGTTGGAACACGTAGCGAGCTTAAGGCGCGGCCTGATTCTGGTAACCGGGCCCACGGGATCGGGAAAATCCACCACCCTGGCGGCCATGATCGATCACTTAAATCGCACCCAGTCGCAGCATATTCTGACCATCGAGGACCCCATTGAGTTTGTCCACGAGCCCCGCCGGTGCCTGATTAATCAGCGGGAAGTGCATCGGGATACGGAAAGCTTTGCCTGCGCGCTACGGGCGGCGCTGCGGGAGGATCCGGATGTGATTCTCGTGGGCGAGCTTCGGGATCTGGAAACAATTCGCCTTGCCCTGGAAGCGGCGGAGACAGGGCATGTGGTGTTCGCTACGCTCCACACCCAGTCCGCGGCAAAAACCATCGATCGGCTTATCGACGTATTCCCCGGTGCGGAAAAGGCCATGGTGCGAACCCTTCTGTCCGAGTCCCTTCAGGCCGTGATTTCCCAAACGCTGTTGAAAAAGCAGGGCGGAGGGCGAGTGGCGGCCCAGGAGATCATGCTGTGTACGCCCGCCATTCGGAATCTGATCCGGGAAGACAAGGTCGCGCAAATGTACTCGGCTATCCAGACCGGCGCGGAGCACGGCATGGTCACCCTCGATCAAGCCCTAGAAAAGCTGG
>JADHNU010000015.1 GCA_016779325.1 Pseudomonadales bacterium | reverse complement strand
AAACGCCTTCGCCCCCATCCCGGGAGAAGGGCTCCGGCGTCTCGATGGTCACGCCCAGGGCGGCTGCCGGCTCCTCGAGATCCGGGGCTTCATAAGCCAGCACCTCAAGCTTGCCCTTGGCTTCCTGGAAGCGCCGCTCCACCTCCTCCGCTAGGAGGCGTTCCCGAAGGGAGAACGCGAGCTCATCAAAGCTGGGCAATTCGGTGGCGAATACGTCATCCAAACGAATGAGGTGGAAGCCGAACTCCGTCTCCACGGGCCCCCGGAGCTCCCCCGGGCTCATGGAGAATAGGGCCTCCTCGAAGGGACCTACAAAAGTGCCACGGCCCGCGGCGCCTAAGTTACCCCCGTCCATGGCCGATCCCGGGTCGTCGGAATAGGTCTCAGCTAAATCGGCAAAGGCGGCGCCCTCCTCAAGCTGCGCCAGGAGGGACTCGGCGAGGGCCTGGGCAGCGGCGCGGTCCCGATCGTCCGTTTCCGCAATCAGAATGTGCGCGGCCTGGCGTTGCTCTTGTCCTTCGAAGGCCGCCTTCTCCCGCTCATAGGCGGCCAGCACCGCCTCCTCGGCGATCTGAACCTCAGCTTCGTAGTCCAGGCGGTCTAAGCGAAGGGCCTCTACGCGAACCATAGCTGGGGCAGCATAGGCCCCTTGCCGCGCTTCGAAGAATGCGCCCAACGCCGTTTCATCCACGGTTACGCTGGCCTCAAATTCGCTCGGGGCAAGGCGTAACCAGGCGATATCTCGGCTTTGAAGCAGCACCGTGGCCAGCGCCCGAAGCTCCGCGTCCGTTACAAAGCTCGTAGCGCCGATACCACTAGAAAGCTGCTCCACCATGAGATCGCTGCCCATGGCCGCCCGGAAGCCAGCGGGCGTCATGCCAATGCTTTGGAGGGCGAAGCGGAAGCGGTCCTCATCGAAGCCTAAATCGCCCTGGAACTGGGCCATATTCGTAATGATGGCGTCGAGCTCGCCCCCGGGCGCGGCCAAGTCCGCGGCGGCCGCGGCGGCGCTGAGAAGCTCGCGGTTGATAAGCGCGTCGAGCACGCGATCGGGAATCCCCAGCTGCTCAAGCAAGGCCGGATCAAAATTCTCACCGAGGCTGGCGGCAAGTTGCTGGCGCTGCCGTTCGAGTTCCGCCGCATACTCAGACTGAGTGATGCGCCCGTCTCCCACGGTTGCCACAGCGGGCTCGCTGACAACGAAGAAATTCAATGCGCCGAAACCAAACACCGCCATGACGGCAATGATTGAGCCGATAATCAACCACCCGAACACCCCTCGGGCGTGTTCCCGCATGGTCTGCAGCATGCCTTGCCGTGCTCCCCGTTATGCACAGCGTGGTCCAAGGAGGACCACGCAAAGCGGGCCCTTGGGCCCCATAAAAAGGAAAAGGCGCAATGCTGCGCCTTTTCCCCTGGCCTCGAGCCGAAGCTCGGGACGCCTTACTTGAGCGCGTCTTTGAGCGCTTTACCCGCCTTGAAACCGGGAACGCGCGCCGCAGCAATCTGGATCGTCGCGCCCGTCTGGGGGTTACGCCCTTCCCGAGCCGCCCGCTCTTTCACAGCGAAGGTACCGAAGCCAACCAGCGAGACCTGCTCAGAGGCCTTCAGGCTTTCCGTAATGGCATCGAGCATACCATCGACGGCGCGCGCCGCAGCAGACTTCGAGATGTCAGCCGCTTCCGCGACCTTTTCAACCAATTCAGCTTTATTCACATCAGCCCCTTAAGGTTAGTTTTGAACAGACGGATATTGTTCTCTTTTTTGTCCGCCGACCGCGCTTTATACCGCCGCCTTTAAAATGGTGTCAATTTACCGGCGGACTCCGCACGTACCCTACGCTAATGGGTGGAAATACGCACGGATTTCTCCCCCTCCCCGCTATCCGACACGGCTTCCGCCGCGCCCTTTTCCGCGCTGTCCTCGCGCGGTTCGGGTAGCCGAGTTAGCGCAAGCTCAAGGACCTCGTCAATCCATTTGACGGGACGAATTTCCAAATCCCCTTTGATGTTATCGGGAATTTCCTTCAAGTCCCGGGCATTCCGCTCGGGAATGAGCACGGTCTTGATCCCGCCCCGGTGGGCCGCTAGAAGCTTCTCCTTCAAGCCCCCAATGGGCAGGACCTGGCCCCGAAGGGTGATTTCACCGGTCATGGCCACATCCGCCCGCACGGGAATGCCCGTGAAAGCAGAAATGATCGCCGTACACATGGCGATTCCCGCGCTGGGGCCATCCTTCGGCGTAGCGCCCTCGGGCACGTGAATATGGATATCGTGCTTCTCATGGAAGTCATCCGCGATGCCAAGCACCTTGGCCCGACTGCGCACAACCGTCAGAGCCGCCTGGATGGACTCCTGCATCACATCGCCCAGCGACCCGGTGCGCACCTGCCGACCCTTTCCGGGGACGATCGCCGATTCAATATTGAGCAGCTCCCCGCCCACCTGGGTCCAGGCAAGACCGGTTACCGTGCCCACCTGGTCCTCTTCCTCGGCGCGTCCGTAGTCATACTTGGGTACGCCGTTGTAGGTCTCGAGCAGGGCCTCGTCCACCGCGATGCCGGGCGCCTTGCCTGGCTTACCCAGCCGCTCGCGCACCACCTTGCGGCAGAGCTTCGCAAGCTGGCGCTCCAATTCGCGAACCCCTGCCTCGCGGGTGTAATAGCGAATCATGAGCCGAAGCGTATCGTCATCGACTTCGAGCTCGTGGGCCTTGAGCCCCGCATTCTTGCGTTGCTTGGGCAAGAGGTAGCGGCGCGCAATGGCGAGCTTCTCATCCTCCGTGTAGCCAGGAATTCGAATGACTTCCATCCGATCCAGCAGCGGCGCAGGAATATTCATGCTGTTCGAGGTGCAGATGAAAAGCACTTCCGAGAGGTCGTAATCCACCTCGAGGTAGTGATCATTGAAGGTATGGTTTTGCTCTGGATCGAGCACCTCGAGCAGCGCGGAGGCAGGATCGCCGCGCATATCCATTCCCATTTTGTCGATTTCGTCGAGCAAAAAGAGCGGGTTGCGCACCTCCGCCTTTGCCATCTTTTGCAGGACCTTACCCGGCAAGGACCCAATATAGGTACGACGGTGGCCGCGAATTTCCGCTTCATCGCGCACGCCGCCAAGGGCCATGCGCACAAACTTTCGATTCGTGGCCTTGGCAATCGATTCGCCGAGGGAAGTTTTACCGACCCCCGGAGGCCCGACCAGACACAATACAGGGCCCTTGATCTTCTTCACCCGCTGCTGCACGGCTAGGAACTCGAGGATACGGGTTTTCACTTCCTCTAGGCCGTAATGATCGCTGTCGAGGACCTTTTCTGCCGCGGCAAGATCGCGACGTAACTTGCTCTTGGCGGTCCAGGGAACGGAAAGAATCCAGTCGAGGTAGGCGCGCACCACCGTGGCCTCAGCGGACATGGGGGACATGCTCTTCAGCTTGGCCAGTTCACTCTTGGCCTTACCCTTTGCCTCGTCGGTCATCCCAGAGCTTTCAATACGCTCCGCGAGGGCGTCGACCTCGCTGGGCGCGCCGTCCTCCAGCTCACCGAGTTCCTTTTGAATGGCCTTCATTTGCTCATTCAAGTAGTACTCGCGCTGGCTCTTCTCCATTTGCTTTTTGACGCGACCACGGATGCGCTTCTCCAGCTCAAAGACATCCATTTCGCCTTCGAGCAGGCCCAGAAGACGCTCGAGGCGCGCCTCCAACCCCACCGCATCGAGGATGGCCTGCTTATCCTCGAGTTTGAGGCTAAGCTGGCTGGCGATGGTATCCACAAGGCGGGCGGGGTCTTCGATGGCTGAAACGGACGTCAATACCTCCTGCGGCACCTTCTTCGAGGCCTGCACGTAGCTTTCGAAGGGGCCCATGATTGAGCGCACGAGACCTTCTGCCTCCCGACCTGTGCGCTTGGGCTCGGCGAGTGCCTCCACCCCGGCCATGAGGTAGGCCCCTTCCGTTTTCAGCGTGCGGATGGCCCCGCGCTGCCCACCTTCAATGAGCACCTTAACCGTGCCGTCGGGCAACTTCAGCAATTGAAGAATGGTGGAAATGGTGCCGATCGCGAAGAGATCATCAAAACTGGGATCTTCCACCTCGGCATCGCGCTTGGCGACCAGAAGGACCTTTTTATCGTCGTCCATGGCCGCTTCTAGGGCTTTGATGGACCGCGCCGTGCCAACGAAGAGGGGATGAACCCCCTGAGGAAATACCACCATATCGCGCAGCGGAAGGACGGGAAGGTCCGTGAGCGCCTGGACATGATCACTGGGCATGGGAGGTCCTTTTACGGGGAGTGGGGAATCCGCCCGCCCGGGCCCGGGGCTTCAGCCTACCGGGGACGCCGAGACACCGCGGGGCATCAAAGGGGATCTTAGTGATCCTCCGGTACCGCCCGTGCTTGTTCCACGTTCTCGTAGATCATCATCGGATCAGACTCACCGAGGATGACCGATTCGTCGACCACGATTTTGCTGACGCCTGTTTCGGAGGGGATCCGATACATGATGTCGAGTAGGACATTCTCAAGGATAGAACGCAGCCCGCGGGCGCCGGTCTTCCGCTCCATGGCGCGCTTGGCCACGGCGCGGAGGGCGTCGTCGCGGAAATCCACCTCGACCCCATCCATTTCGAACAGCTTGCCGTACTGCTTGGTCAGGCTGTTCTTCGGCTCCGTAAGGATCCGCACCAGCGCATCCGAATCGAGCTCGCCAAGGGTGGCAATCAGCGGGAGCCGGCCGACGAACTCGGGAATCAGGCCATACTTAATGAGGTCTTCCGGTTCGATTTGGCTGAGCAGCTGGCCGATGGACGGCGAATCGGACTCGCCCTTCACCACGGCGTTAAAGCCAATGCCGCTCTTGTCCGAGCGCTCCTGGATAACCTTGTCCAGCCCGGCGAAGGCGCCGCCGCAGATAAAGAGAATGTTCTTCGTGTCGACCTGGAGGAACTCTTGCTGTGGGTGTTTCCGGCCGCCCTGGGGCGGAACGGAGGCAATGGTCCCCTCGATGAGCTTTAGCAATGCCTGCTGGACCCCTTCCCCGGACACGTCGCGGGTGATGGAAGGGTTATCGGACTTCCGAGAAATCTTATCGATCTCGTCGATGTACACGATGCCCACCTGGGCCTTCTCGACGTCGTAGTCACACTTTTGCAGCAACTTCTGAATGATGTTTTCGACGTCCTCACCGACGTAGCCTGCCTCCGTGAGCGTGGTCGCATCGGCAATGGTGAAGGGCACGTCGAGCAAGCGCGCGAGCGTTTCCGCGAGGAGCGTTTTGCCGCTGCCCGTGGGCCCGATCAGCAGGATGTTGGACTTAGAAAGCTCAACATCATCCTTCTTACCTTTGTAATTCAGACGCTTGTAATGATTGTAGACTGCAACGGAGAGCACCCGCTTTGCGCTATCTTGCCCAATCACGTATTCGTCAAGGATCGCTTTAATTTCGTCGGGCTTGGGCAGGCGTGCCTTCTCGGCCTTCTCTTCGCTCTCCTGAACCTCTTCCCGAATGATGTCATTGCACAACTCAACGCATTCATCGCAAATGAACACGGAGGGGCCCGCAATGAGCTTACGGACCTCGTGCTGGCTCTTACCGCAAAACGAGCAGTACAGCAGCTTGCCGCCGTCGTCGCCCTTTCCGTTTTGCTCGTCGCTCATGCCAGACCCTCGGCCGTCATTAATTCTTCAAATACCATGCGTGCTGACGCCCCATTTTGCAAGCCCGGGGCGACCTCGCACCGGGGCGCCCTAGGCCGCCTTCCCTTCCGTCTTCGACGGCTTTCGGGGCCGCTGCACCGTGTCGATTAGGCCGTAGGTGGCCGCTTCGTCAGGCGTCATCCAGCGGTCCCGCTCCGTGTCCTTGGCGATCTGTTCCACCGATTGCCCCGTGTGATCGGCCAGGATTTGGTTTAGTTGGGTCCGCATGCGCAGAATTTCCCGCGCCTGGATTTCAATATCCGATGCCACCCCCTGGGAGCCCCCGGAGGGCTGGTGAATCATGATCCGCGCATTTGGGAGCGCGAACCGCTTGTCCGGCGCGCCCGCCGCAAGCAGCAAAGCACCCATACTGGCAGCGTGGCCGATGCACATGGTCAGCACGTCACAGCGGATGAACTGCATGGTGTCGTAAATCGCAAGGCCTGCGGTCACCGAGCCCCCAGGAGAGTTGATGTACAGATGCACATCCTTGTCCGGGTTTTCCGACTCGAGAAACAGCATCTGAGCCACGATCAGATTCGCCATGTGGTCGTCTACCGGACCTACGGCAAAAATGATCCGATCCTTAAGAAGGCGCGAGTAGATATCGTAGCCTCGCTCCCCGCGCGCGGTTTGCTCGACCACCATAGGGACCAGGCCCAGGTTGTTGACCTCGTGCTGCTTACTCATGAATGCCTCGCTTTTCGCTCGTCTAGCTAGCCTTCAGCGCCATCGTCCGCCGTGTCCTCTTCCGCCGCCGCGCTGCCCTGCTGTTGGGCGGCGGCGATGGCGTCCTCGTAGGACAGGGCCACGGTGGTGACGGCCATTTTTTCGAGGAGCCAGTCAATCACCTGATCTTCCACCGCGGCGTTCCGGAGCTGATTCATTTGCTCTTCGTTGCCATGGTACCAGCTCTTCACCTGCTCCGGCTCGTCATAGGGCGCCGCGATATCCTCGAGCATGGCTTCCACCCGGGCCTCATCAGCCGTAAGCCCTTCCGTATCCACGATGTGCGCCATAAGCAGACCGAGCTTCACGCGGCGCTCGGCCTGGGCCCGAAACAGCTCCGCAGGCAGCTGATGGGGATCCATGCCCTGGCCCCCGAACTGGCGCGCCATGTCGTGCTGCATGCGATGGATCTCTTCGTGGACCATGGCATGGGGCAAGGCCACTTCATGCTTATCGGCCAGAGCGTCCATAACTTGATTCTTAACGCGGGTGCGAACGGCATTGCGCAGCTCCCGCTCCATGTTGGAACGGACCTCGGCGCGGAACGAGTCAAGTTCCCCGTCCTCCACCCCAAACTGGGTAAAGAAGGCCTCATCCAGGGCTGGCAGCTCCGCTTGGGCCACGCTCTTCAACGTAATCGCAAATTCCGCCGCCTGCCCCTTTAGGGCCTCGTTGCCGTAGTCCTCCGGGAAGGTGACGGCAAGGCGCTTTTCCTCACCGGCCTTCAAGCCCTTGAGGCCCTCTTCAAAGCCGGGGATCATGCGCCCGCTGCCAATAACGATCTTGGCGTCTTCCGCCGCCCCGCCCTCAAAGGCTTCCTCGCCAAGGTAGCCCGTGAAATCGACGGTGATTTCGTCGCCCTCTTCCGCCGCGCGCCCTTCGCTCTCGACAAAGGTTTTGCGCTGCTCCCGCAGCCGCTCAATCATGGTGTCGATGTCGCCCTCCGTGACATCGGCCTCCGGCTGTTCCACCGTGCAGTCACCCAGATCGCTTAAGGTGATCTCCGGGAACACCTCAAAGGTGGCGGCGTAGGCGAACTGGCTGTCGTCGTGTTCCGAGACCCAATCAAGGTTGGGCTGCCCCGCGGGCCGAAGGCTTTCCTGCGCCATAGCCTGAAAAACGGTGCGCTGCATGAGCTCGCCAGCCACTTCTTGGCGCACGCCGGCCCCAAAGCGCCGCTGCACTTCCTTCATGGGCACGCGGCCCGGGCGGAAACCCGGAAGGCGAACGCGACGGGCCGTGTCCTGGAGGCGCTTTTGGACTTCTTGCTGGAAATCCTCAACGGGAAGCTGCACCGTCATTTTGCGCTCGAGCGCCCCGGTGGTCTCGATCGTTACCTGCATACTGGTCTCGTTATGGCTGGGTTGAACCGATGGACGCCGGGACTCCCGAGCGCCGTCCGTGATTGTGGCCAGGGTGCCAAATCAAGCGCGGAGCATGGAGGAAATGGGGTGGACGATGGGGCTCGAACCCACGACCGCCGGAATCACAATCCGGAGCTCTACCAGCTGAGCTACGCCCACCATAACGCGATGGTACTCCGCCTTTTCCTTCCCGTTGCCCCAGCGTTGGCACGCCCGGCAGGGCTCGAACCTGCAACCCTCGGCTTAGAAGGCCGATGCTCTATCCAATTGAGCTACGGGCGCTTTACGTTCGATGCGGCCCCAACGCTTCGCCGCATCCAACCGCTGGCTGCGTCGTTGGAGACGCCCCTTTTCAGGAGGCGCGATGGTACGCCGCCCCTTAGAAGGCGTCAACGCAAGGCAGGCCAGCAAGGCCGCTAGGCGATCTTCCGAGGCCATGACACAATCCTAAGCATGGCAGGGCCAGCGCGCTGGCAGAGGGAGTGAACTTTTGGACACAGCAAGCGCAGCGGCCCCGCGCGGCCAACGCCTTGAAGGCAAACCCATTGCGGATGCGGTAAAAGCGCAGGTCGCAGCTGCCGTTGCGGCCCGCCAAGCCCAGGGCCTGCCTCGTCCCGGGCTCGCAGTGATTCTGGTGGGTGACGATCCCGCCTCGGAAATCTACGTCCGCAATAAGGCGCGGGCCTGTGAAGCCGTCGGCATTGCCTCCCAGCTTCATCGCTATGACGGCAACACCACCCCGGCGGAGGTTCTCCGGAAGCTTGATGCCCTCAATGCCGATCCTGCGGTGCATGGGATTTTGGTGCAAAGCCCCCTCCCCCCGCAGTTCGACGCCGATGAAATCATCGATCGGATCGATCCGCAGAAGGATGTCGACGGCTTCCATCCCTACAACCTCGGGCGCCTCGCCCAACGACGTCCCATACTCCGGCCCTGCACACCGAAGGGCATCATGACCATGCTCAGCCAAACGGGACGGCCACTCCGGGGGCAACATGCCGTCATTGTAGGCGCGTCTAACCACGTGGGGCGTCCTATGGGGCTAGAGCTCCTCCTCGCGGGCTGCACGGTGACGAGCACCCACAAGTTCACCCGCGATCTGGCTACGCAGGTCGGCCGCGCGGATATTGTTGTGGCCGCAGCGGGGCGGCCAGGGCTGGTGGCCGGGGCCTGGATTAAGGAGGGTGCCCTGGTGATCGACGTGGGCATCAACCGTTTGCCGTCAGGGAAGGTGGTGGGCGACGTGGAGTTCGAGGCGGCACTGCCACGCGCAAGCTACATTACCCCCGTTCCCGGCGGCGTGGGCTTGATGACCGTCGCGTCTCTCCTCGAAAACACCCTCCTTGCAGCGGAGCAACTCAGCCCCGCCGCCTAAGGGCTCGGAGCCCTGGGCCCGGGTGGCGGGCCACTGTGGAAGCGCAAAGTTTCATCGGCTTCGATTACGAGCGCTTCTTCCGCTGCCTGAAAAGCCTGGCACCGCGCCTCGACTTCACCCTCGTCATAACGACCCCGGGCGAGGTGGAGATAGGTTTCAAAATGCCGGGCCTCGGAGGCAAGAAGCCGCGCGTAGAAAGGCGCCACAGCGCGGGGCAAATAGGGGAGGAGCGCCGCGAAGCGCTCGCAGGAGCGCGCTTCCACGAACGCACCGCAGATAAGCAAATCGAGAAGCCGCTGGGGCTCCTGGGGTCGAACCCGTTCGCGCAGCCCTTGGGCGTAGCGACTCGCGGAAACCGGAGCATGGGCAATCTTCAGCCCGCGCATGAGCGCCGTCACCTGTTCAAAGTGTCGAAGCTCCTCCCGAGCGATACGGCTCATGGCCTCGGCCAGGGCGCCATCCCGGTCATAACGAAACATGAGGGCCAAGGCCGTCGAAGCGGCCTTTTTTTCGCAATTCGCATGATCGTTGAGCAGCGTAGGGAGATCTTCCACCGCCGCCTCACACCACGCCGCAGGGGTCTCGCAGGCCAGAAAGGCGCGTACCGGCGCGAGATCGACGGGCTTAGCCATGGCGAAGCACCTCCCCGGTGATGTAGCGCTCATAGTGCGCTTCCGACAGGGTGAGGAAACGTCGATCAATCTCATCGCGAAGCACCGCGGCACTCCACCCTGCCGCCTCGGGCTGGGGCGCCAAGCCATAGGCCTCGAGGTTCCGCATGTGCCTCGCCCCGCGTCGAAGCAGCCCATAGGCTCGTGAGGCAGCGCTCGGGCCGCTATCGTCAGGAATGCGGTGACGCGCCCGCTGGGCATCGAGACAGGCTTCATCCACGATGACAACAAGGGACAAAACGACCTGATCCCGAAGCGCCGCAAGCCGATCCCAAACCGCGCGCTTCTCGTCATCGCCATAGCGATTCCAATTTACAATCTCGTGGGAAAAGCGCTTGCATCCCCGGCAAACCAAATCGCCGTAGGTGGTGGAACACAAGCCAACGCAGGGCGTCTTCACGGCCACGGCTAGGAGTGCTCCGGCAAGTCCAACCGGCGCATGGGGCCATCGCCGCGCTCGGCCTTCGCCGCGTCGGAACGATTCACAGAGATGGCCACCAGATACGCCTCATGCACGTCACCGGTGACGTAGTGGCCGTCGAATACGGAGCACTCGAAGTGCTCAATGGCCGGGTTCCCTTCCTTCGCGCAGGCCACAAGATCCTCAAGGCGCTGATAAAAGAGGCGATCTGCACCAATGACGGCGCAGATTTCCGCCTCCGTGCGCCCATGGGCGACAAACTCCTCCGGGGCCGGCATATCGATGCCATAGACATTGGGGTAGCGCACCGGCGGCGCCGCGGAGGCCAGGTAAACCTTTTTGGCCCCGGCCTCCCGAGCCATCTCGACGATTTGCTGGGAGGTGGTGCCGCGCACAATGGAATCGTCCACCAAGAGAACATTCTTACCGCGGAATTCAAGCTCAATGGCATTGAGTTTTTGGCGCACCGATTTCCGCCGCTGCTGCTGCCCGGGCATGATGAAGGTCCGACCGATGTAGCGATTTTTCGTAAAACCCTCCCGGTACTTCACCTCCAGCTCATAGGCAAGGGGCAGCGCCGCCGTGCGGCTTGTCTCCGGAATGGGGATCACCACGTCAATATCATGTCCCTCGGGGAAGGCCTCCAGAATGCGTTGGGCCAAACGCTCACCCATGCGCAGGCGCGCCTTGTAGACGGAAATGTCGTCCATGATGGAGTCGGGGCGGGAAAGATAAACGTGCTCGAAGATGCACGGCGTACAGCGCGGTGCCGCTGCACACTGCCGCGTATGAACCTGGCCCATGAGATCCACAAAGATCGCCTCCCCCGGAGCGACGTCTCGAACCAGGGAGAAATCGAGCACATCAAGCGCCACGCTTTCCGAGGCCACCATGGTTTCCTGGCCCCCAGCGGTTTCCCGATGTCCGAATACCAGGGGACGGATCCCGTAGGGGTCGCGGAAGGCCAGCAGGCCCCGCCCCATAATGAGCATAACGACCGCATAGGCGCCACGGCAGCGCTCGTGCACCGCACTCACCGCCGCAAAGATGTCTTCCGGCGAGGACGGCAAGTCCTTCGCCCGCTGCGCCAATTCGTGGGCAAAGACGTTCAGCAAAATTTCCGAGTCGGAATCGGTGTTGATGTGCCGAAGGTCTGCGCGAAACATCGCTTCCTTTAGGGCTTCGGCGTTGGTGAGGTTGCCGTTATGCGCCAGGGCGATGCCGTAGGGCGAGTTCACATACATGGGCTGGGCTTCGGCAACGCTCGAGGAGCCCGCCGTGGGATAGCGGACATGCCCAATGCCGTGATGGCCTTGCAGCCGCTCCATGTGTACCTGCTGGAACACATCCCGGACCAAGCCATTGGCCTTGCGCAGGGACAAGCGCGCCCCATCGCTGGTCACAATCCCCGCCGCGTCCTGCCCTCGGTGCTGCAGCACCGTCAGCGCATCGTACAGCGGTTGGTTAACAGGCCCTGCCCCATGAATCCCTACAATGCCGCACATAGCCTAACCCCGTATCAGTACCACCCCACCCAGGCCAGAAGATCAGCGATTACCAGAACGCCAACCTCAAAGGCATCGCCCAGGGGTGCGCTTAAATGGCTCCCCGCCCACCAGGAGGCGGGGCCCAGCAAGGGCCCTAGAAGCCCCGCCATCACCAGCAAAAACAAGCCGCCTCGCAGCGCACCGAACGCGCCGCCGAGGAGATGCCCCAGAAAGCCCAAATCGACATCAAGCGCCCCGAGGAAAAGCAGCTTCTGCACCACCGTGCCCAAGGCAAGGGCAAGGGCAAACACCAGAAGGAGTGCAAAGCGATCGCGCAGCAGCCCCTCACCAAGCGCTACGGGCAGCCAATGCGCCACCTCCCTCCCTAGGGCGACGGCAAACCCTAA
This sequence comes from Pseudomonadales bacterium, assembly GCA_016779325.1. GTDB lineage: Bacteria > Pseudomonadota > Gammaproteobacteria > Pseudomonadales > Azotimanducaceae > Salivita. The sequence continues at coordinate 36,408 of JADHNU010000015.1, read as the reverse complement.
GGCCAAAAGCCAAAGCAGCAAGGTCAGGCCCTCCTTGACGGCCCCGCGGAGTACCCCGACCACCGTCGTCAGGCCCAGGGCCAGGAGAAGCAGCGCATCGACGGGAGAGATCATGGGCTTGGCTCCGGGTCTGTCACGTGAAAGCGAACCAGCTCGCCATCGTACCCGTAGCGCGCGCGCAGCGCCTCCCGCTGTGCCCACAGGACGGCGCCGTTTAGGCGCGGCCCCAGCGCCAAGTCAAAGCCCAGCGGCACAGCGCTGCCATCCCGAGGGAAAACCGGTAATACGTAGGAGGTGAATCCCGCGTCCTGCAGGGCCTCGTGGGCCGCAAGGGCGGGCTCAAGATCAGCGAAGCGATCCAGCAGCAGCGCATAGGCCCCGCCTCGCTCAAGCTCCGCCGGCGTGGCCTCCAAGAGGGCCTTCAAGGCCGCTTCATCGAGCGGTTCGTGGCGCGGCAAGCCGCGCACGGGAGGCGCCCCGTTCTCGCCCACTTGCGCCAAGCGCGCCCAGCGTGCGGAGCCCTCGACGGCCTCGGGCCAACTCGCGAGCACCTCCGCCAGGTCCGAGGGCGGCAGGGCCGGGAGCGGCGCGAGGGGTGTCGGGGCCTCGTCGAACAACAGCGGCACCCCCGCAGCCAGCGCCATCACCAGCGTACCCATGAGCAGGGGACGACGCATCAGCGCGGGTCCAGGCCCAGGAGCCGCTGCGCGGCGGCGACAACCGTGAAGGAGCCAAGCACAGCAATCCGGGCGCCCCCGGCGGCCTTAAGCCATGTCAGGGCCTCCGGCCCCAGGGCCCCCAAACACTGGAAGGTCGACCCCCGAGCCCCTAGGCGATCCCGAAGCCGATCGGCCAGGACCTGAGCGCTTTGCCCCCGAGGTCCGTCCGTATCCACGAAGGCCCACTGGCGCACTTTGGGCGCCAGGGCGTCGAACATGGCCTCCGCGTCCTTATCCTCAAAGCATCCAAAAACGGCCGTCGCAACGGGCGCCTTAAGGCGCGAGGCCAGAAAGGCCGCCGCATGAGGATTGTGGGCCACATCGAAAAGGAAGGCCTGCGACCCCAGTTGCGTCCAGCTTTGTCGCCCAGGCGGCGGCGCCATCGCCAACGCGGCGGCAAGATGCCGGCCTTCCAGGGCATAGCCCAAGGCGGCAAAAGCCTGCAAGGCGCCCAGAAAGCTGGGCTCGGCCACGGGCAGGGGCGCCGTAAGCGGTGCGTCAAGCTTGGCGCCAAAGCCCTCCACGCGAACCCGGGCCCCTTGCGAGCCAACCTGAAGGGAGAAGTCCTCGCCAAGGCACGCCCTAGGGCAACGAAGCGCCACGCCCTGCGCCAGGACGCTGGCAGGCGGAATCGGATCAGCGATCACCACGGGACGCCCGGCGCGAAAAATACCCGCCTTCTCCCGTCCAATCGCCTCGCGGGTGTTGCCCAGCCAAGCTTGATGATCCAAATCCACGGGCGTGATCAGCGCGACGTCCGCGTCGATTATGTTCACGGCATCCAATCGGCCCCCAAGCCCCACCTCGAGGATGGCCAAATCGAGCTCGGCCTCCCGAAGGATCAGCAAGGCCGCCAGGATGGCGGTTTCAAAATAGGTCAGGGAGGTGGCGCCCCGAGCCGTCTCGATGCGCTCGAAGGCTTCAACAATTTGCTCATCGCTGGCCGGAGTACCGTCCACCACGATGCGCTCGTTGAAGCGATGCAGGTGGGGAGACGTCGTATCGCCAACGCGAAGCCCTTCGGCTTGGGCCAGCGCCCGCAGCGTTGCCACCGCCGATCCTTTCCCGTTGGTGCCGGCTACGGTGACCACCTTGGGTGCCGGCCGGGGGGCGCCAAGCGCCCGCCAAACCACCTCGAGTCTTGCGAGGCCTAAATCCATCGCCCTCGGATGCTGCGTTTCAAGGCGCCTAAGCCAAGCGGCTAGCACGAGCTGTCTAGCGCCTCCCGCAGGCTTCGAGCCATCCCTTCGAGCGCTGCCGGCTGCTCGGCCAAAGGAAGGGCCCCCATTTGGCGCACCACCGCACTCCCAACCACGATGCCATCCCCAAGGGGTGCCATGGCGCGGGCGGTGACGGCATCCCGAATGCCAAAGCCAATGGCAATGGGCAGCTCGGTCATGGCGCGAAGGGGCGCTAGGCGTGCTGCGACATCTTCCGCATCGATGTGCCCCGCCCCGGTGGTGCCCTTCAGAGAAACGTAATAGACGAAGCCCGAGGCTCGCTGGAGGATGGCCCGAGCCCGGTCTTCCGTCGTGGTCGGTGCCAGCAGGAAGATCAGATCGATCGCTCGAGGCGCGAGGTAGCCCTGCAGCGCCTCCGCTTCCTCCGGCGGCAGATTCACCATAATCAGCCCATCAATCCCTGCGTCTTGGGCGGCCTCGGCAAAGACTTCGTAGCCCATGCGTTCCACAGAGTTCAGATACCCCATGAGCACGAGGGCCGTTTCGTTATCTTCCTGGCGAAAGGCCTTGGCCATGGCGAGGACGTCGCGAAGTTTGACCCCGTGACGCAGCGCCCGTTCGCAGCCGCCCTGAATATCGGGCCCTTCCGCTTCCGGGTCGGAGAAGGGCACGCCAAGCTCGATGACGTCAGCGCCTCCGGCAGCGAGGGCGCGAAGCGCCGGCAATGTTGCCTGGGGCTCCGGGTCCCCCGCGACCAGGTAGGTCACCAATGCCTTTTGCCCCGAGGCCTTCCGTGCAGCAAAGCGGGTAGCTAGGCGACTCACAGGGAGATGCCCTCGCGCTCGGCAATGGTAAAGATGTCCTTATCTCCCCGGCCCGAAAGGTTCACCACAATGACATGGTCCTTGGGCAGCTTCGGCGCGTGCTCAAGAATCCACGCCAGGGCGTGGCTCGTTTCCAGGGCCGGAATGATTCCCTCTTTCCGGGTCACCTCGTGGAATGCGGTGAGCGCATCGTCGTCCGTCACGGCCACATACTCCGCTCGGTGGGCATCCTTCAGGAACGCGTGTTCCGGCCCCACCCCAGGGTAGTCGAGGCCCGCGGATACGGAATGGGTCGCGATGATCTGCCCGTCCTCATCTTCCATGAGATAAGTGCGGTTTCCATGGAGGACGCCAGGCACCCCCGTAGACAGGGGCGCCGCGTGCTTCCCCGTTGCCAGTCCGTAACCGCCCGCCTCCACGCCCACAAGGCGAACGCCCTCGTCCTTAATGAACGGGTAGAACAAGCCAAGGGCATTAGAGCCACCGCCGACGCAGGCTACGAGCGTATCGGGCAAGCGTCCGAGCGTCTCGAGGCATTGGGCTCGCGTTTCCTCACCAATGACCGATTGAAAATCGCGAACAATCATCGGATAGGGATGCGGCCCGGCCACCGTGCCGATGATGTAGTGGGTGTGATCGACGTTGGTCACCCAATCTCGCATCGCTTCACTGAGGGCATCCTTCAGGGTTTTCGAACCGGAGGTAACGGGCACCACCGTCGCTCCAAGGAGCTTCATGCGATAGACGTTCGGGGACTGGCGCTGAACGTCCTCCTCACCCATGTACACCACACACTCGAGGCCCAGCCGGGCTGCCACCGTAGCCGACGCCACACCGTGCTGCCCTGCGCCCGTTTCCGCGATGATGCGCCGCTTCCCCATGTGCTTAGCCAGCAACGCCTGCCCCAGGGCGCTATTCACCTTGTGGGCCCCTGTGTGGTTGAGGTCCTCGCGCTTCATGTAGATCTGCGCACCCCCAAGCTCGGTCGAGAGGCGCTCGGCATGGTAAAGCGGCGTAGGCCGACCTACATAACTCCTCAGTTCTTCTTTGAACTGCGCTTGAAAAGCGGCGTCGCCCATGCGCTCACGGTAAACGGCCTCGAGCTCATCTAAGGCGTGCATCAGCGTTTCCGCTACGAAGCGGCCGCCGAACTGGCCAAAGTGGCCCTGCGCGTCGGGCAGGTTGTACTGGCTCCAGCCGCCGGGGCCGGGCGAAGCTTGGGGTCCCTTAGCCTGCGTCATGAGTGCTCCTGTCTGTCTTTGCGGCACGAATAAAGGCTCGTACCTTGCCCTCATCTTTGATGCCCTTCGCCCGCTCCACGCCGCCGCTCACGTCCACCCCGTAGGGGGCCGCCGTCGCGATGGCGCAGCTTACATTTTCTGGCGTCAACCCGCCTGCCAGAATCAAAGGCGCCGCCGCCGCCGCGGGCACCCGATCCCAGGAAAAGCGCTTGCCCGTGCCCCCGGGCACCCCGTCCTCGAAGGCGTCGAGGAGAAACCCCGACGCGGACGGATAGGCGGCCAGGACGGCGTCGAGATCGAGCCCCGGGGCCATGCGCACGGCCTTGATGTAGGGGCGATCCCAGGCTCGACAAAAGGCCTCCGGTTCCTCGCCATGGAACTGGAGCAGCTGCACCGGCGCCCGGCGAAGCGTTTCTTCTACCGCCCGCGGGGCGGGATCGACAAAAAGCCCGACGGAAACGGTGAAGGGCGCCACGGCCTCGAGCAACTCGGCAGCCTGGTCCGGCACGACGGCACGGGGGCTCGGGGCGTAAAACACAAAGCCCAGGGCATCGGCCCCGGCTTCGCAGGCCATGGCCACATCCTTCTCCCGCGTCAGGCCGCAGATTTTTACCCGAACCATGGACCTTGCTCACGCCGCTGCGGTGTTGTCAGCGGCGCAGTCTACCAGAAGCCTCGAGGAAGGCTGACCTTGGGGTGGCCTTGTTAGAGCAAAAAGGCCGCAAAGGGCATGGCCGACGGCGGCGGGGGCAAGGCAAATTCAGGGCCGTAGCCCACGGCCTCTAGATAGAGCCCCTGGGGCGGGGCCGTGGGCGGGGCAAGGCGACGGTCCTCGGCGGCACGTAGCGCATCCAGCCAAGGCCCATCCCCGCGCCCACGGCCAACCTCAATCAGCGCACCGACAATATTGCGCACCATATGAAGGACAAAGGCATTGGCCTCAACCTCTACGGAGACCAGGGGCCCCACCCGCTGCACCTGCAACCTGCGGAGGTTGCGGCGCCCATGCCGCGCCTGACAGCCAGCGGCGCGAAAACTCGAAAAATCCCGTTCCCCCAGAAGCACCTGCCCCGCCTCATGCATGGCCGCCGCATCCAGGGCGCCCGGGACGAAGGTCACCCGATCCCGTAGCAAGGGTCGCCCGGGATTTCCGTCGCTTAACCAGTAACGATAGCGCCGCCATTGGGCAGAAAAGCGGGCGTGAAAGGACGCGGGCACGGGCTGGGCCCAGTGCACGGCGACGGCGTCGCAAGACAGGCTATTGACCCCCCTCAGCCAGGCTCTTTCAGGGCGTGACTTCGGGGCATCGAAATGCACCACTTGCCCTGTCGCGTGCACCCCTGCGTCGGTGCGCCCGGCAGTGGTAACGGTGATGGGGGCGTCCCCCACGGCGCTCAGCGCTTGCTCGAGCTCAGCCTGAACCGTGGCCAGAGCCGGCGCGAGCTGGCGCTGGAATCCGGAAAAGGCACGACCGTCGTATTCCACGGCCAGAGCCCAGCGCTGCGCCTGACCCTCGCCGTTAGTCATGTTCCCCTCCGGTCTCCGGCGTCCAACGCGCGAGGCGCAGCGCCGATGCCGCAGCAACGTCAGGGGCCGCAGGGGGTAAGCGGTGGGCCAGGGCTTCGATCTGACCTTGTAGGGCCGGATCCGCCCCGCGCAAAAGCGCCGGCGCCACGGCCTCAAACTCTGACCGATTCTGGCGTTCCACGGCCAATTCCAGCACCTTGAGGCGCAGCGGCACGGCGTGAGGGTCTTCCTCCCGGGCGGCCGTCAACAAGGCTTCCGCCTCATCCAAGCGACCGTAGGCAATTGCCCGTTCCACCTGATCAAGACAGGCTTGCCAATCGCGCTGGCTGAGGAGCGATTGGGCGCCGTAGCGCTGCACAAGGGTGCTTGGGACATAGGGCTGACCTACCTCCTCCCCCTCTGGCGTCGCCACCGGCGTTGCCGGTCCAGTTAGCGGGCTGTCCGACTGCCGGTCAGACTTCCGTTCCAAGGCCCGGGCAGCCCCCCCCTCCCCTCTGCCTTGGCCCCGCCACAGCAGCCCCGCACCCAATAGCAGGGCCAGCGCGCTCAGCCCCAGCGCCGCCTGCTCAAGGATCTGCGACCAAACCTCCGCCCCCGGCCTTGGCCCAGTAGCCTTTTGCGCCGCGGGGACCTTGACCGCAAGGGCTCGCTCCGCTTGGAACCGCTCCAGCTGGGCTTGTAGGCGCGCCAGGGCCTCGCGCTGCTCTACCAGCTGCGCCCGGAGCTGCGCGACTTCCGCTGCCTGCTCGGCCTGGGCCGTTTCCGCCGCTTGGCGATCGGCCTCCGCTCGCGCGAGGGCCCCGGCGAGGGCCGTCCGTTCTTCCGCGAGTGGGTCGTCGCCGCTCGGCGGACTTACCTCTAGGCGAGGGCCTTCCGGGCCCAGGGCGGGCGCGGTCCGGTCCAAACCCAGCGCAGGGGACGCCGAAGGTGCCGCGAGGGGACGGGCAGGCATGTCGACGCCGAGGTCGGGAGGCAAGCGCAGCACCGCATCGGCCCGAAGCCGGTTGGGGTCGCCGTCGAGGAAGGCGCCGGGGTTGGCCGCCAGAAGCGCGTTCATGCGCTCTGCTTGCGTGCTGCCCGGCGGGCCCGACCACTGCGCCGCCAGGCGCCAGAGGGTCGCTCCCGGGGGAACGGGAAGTAACCTTTGCCCCTCCGGCGGATCGAGAAAGAGCACGAAGGGCATGGCGCCCTCGCCAGCGGGGTCACGCCATCGGATCGTTCCCTGCACCACGGGTTCGAGGAGGGGGTGCTCCGAAGTCAGGTGTAGCCGAAGCGCCCCGGCAGCCTCCCTGGCCTGCGCCACCTTTAACGCCGGGGCGCTGGGGCTTTCCACTTCAAATTGGGCGAGGGCCGGCGGCGGCATCGACGGCGTAAGCCAAGCCGACAGGGGCTCCCCCAGGAACGACTGAACCTCTAGGGCCTCCGCCTCGCCAGCCCAACTATAGCTAGCAAGCCCTACCCCGAGCACCACACCGCTCAGGCATCGTAAAACCGTTGCGAAGCACATGTGCGGGCGCCCAGGTGGTGAATGCGAAGGAACGCATGGAGTTTAACGAGCCCGGAGGGCCGTGGCACCCCCGGGCCCCACGGCCTACCGGTTAGGCAGCTTGTCCTGAACGACTTCGGCAATCTGTACGCTATTGAGGGCGGCGCCTTTGCGAACGTTGTCGCTGACCACCCAGAGATTAAGCCCTCCCGGGGCCGTGAGGGACTCACGAAGCCGGCCGACAAAGACCGCATCCTCCCCCGCCGCATTGGGCACCGGCGTGGGATAAGCGCCATTGCGCTGTCCATCCATGAGGGTGACGCCGGGGGCCTTGGCCAGCGCCGCTCGGGCCTGGGCCACCGTAAGCGGGGCCTCCCCGACCACGCTGACCGCTTCTGAATGGCCAAAGAAAACCGGTACGCGAACGCACGTTGGGTTCACCAGAATGCTCTCGTCGCCCAGAATTTTTCGCGTTTCCCACACCATCTTCATCTCTTCCCGGGTGAAGCCGTTCTCCTGGAAGGTATCGATGTGGGGAATCACGTTAAAGGCGATTTGCTTAGTAAACACCTTGGGATCATGGCTTCGTGCGTTGAGCAACTCAGCCGTTTGTCGAGCGAGCTCCTCAACCCCGCTGCTGCCGGCGCCGGAAACCGCTTGATAGGTCGCCACTTCAATGCGGCGCAGACGCATAAGGTCATGGAGCGGTTTAAGCGCAACGAGCATCTGGATCGTAGAGCAGTTCGGATTCGCAATGATTCGCCGCTCGGGCAAGGTGTCCAAAGCCTCCGGATTCACTTCCGGCACCACGAGGGGGATGTCTTCGTCGCGGCGAAAATGCGAGGTGTTGTCGACCACCAGGGCGCCGGCTGCAGCCGCCTTCGGGGCGAACTCAGCACTCACGCTGCCCCCGGCAGAAAACAAGGCGAGGGACACCTGGGAGAAATCGAAGGTGTCCAACCGCTCTACGAGCACCGGGCGGCCGCGAAACAGCACCGTCTTCCCCTCAGATTTCGCGCTGGCGAGGGCGTAAAGCTTCCGCACCGGAAACTGACGGGCTTCAAGAATTTCGATCATCGCCTCGCCGACGGCACCGGTGGCGCCGACGACGGCAACGGAAAAGCCTTCGCTCATGCTCGGGCGCTCCAGCGTGCTTCAAAGGCTCGGGTGACGGCCTGAGCCATGGCAACGGTTCCCACGAGGGCGTTCGGCGCCGTCTCGGCGGTGGCGATATCTCGCGTACGCAGGCCTTCATCGAGCACATCACTCACGGCCCCCTCCAGCGCATCGGCAATCGCCGCCGCATCGAGGGAGTAGCGGAACATCATGGCTGCCGATTGAATGGTAGCGAGCGGATTGGCCAGGTCCTGGCCCGCAATATCCGGCGCAGAACCGTGGACGGGCTCGTAGAGCCCCTGGCTGGCCGCGTTCAAGGATGCGGAAGGCAGCATGCCCAGGGAGCCCGTCAGCATGGCAGCGACGTCGGAGAGGATATCGCCGAACATATTGCCCGTTACCAGCACGTCGAACTGCTTCGGGGCGCGCACCAGCTGCATCCCCGCATTATCCACGTACATGTGGGAAAGCTCGACGTCGGGATACTCCGAGGCCAGATCGGAAACCACTTCGCGCCAAAGGGCCGTCACCTCAAGCACGTTGGCCTTATCCACGGAACACAGGCGGCCAGACCGCGCCTTGGCGGCCTCGAAGCCCTTCCGCGCGATGCGCACGATTTCCTCTTCCGAATAGACATAGGTGTTAAAGCCGCGCCGGGCCCCGGGCGCCCCTTCCACCCCCCGGGGCTCACCGAAGTAGATCCCCCCGGTGAGCTCCCGAATGATGAGGATATCAAGCCCTGCAACCAGCTCGGCCTTCAAAGAGGACGCCAACGCCAGCTGGGGAAAGAGAAGGGCCGGGCGCAGGTTGGCGAACAGCTCAAGGCCCGAGCGAAGGCCGAGCAGGCCCCGCTCCGGGCGCTGAGCCGTGGGCAGATCATCCCACTTCGGGCCGCCCACGGCGCCGAGCAAAATGGCATCGGCGGCCCTCGCCGCAGCCAGCGTTGCCGCCGGCAAGGGCGTCCCTTCCGCATCGATGGCGCAGCCCCCCACCAGCCCCCGCTCGAGGGTAAGGGCCACGCCCGTCACCTCACCAATGCGGGTTAGGAGGTCTGCCACGGGGCCCATAATTTCCGGGCCAATGCCGTCGCCGGGGAGAAGGAGAATGGTTTTCGCCATGATGAAGTCCTTAGCCTCGCCCTAGCGGAGGGCGTCGAATAACCAGGGGGCCGCCTCGCGGCGACGCCGTTCGTACTGCTTGATCTGCTCCGCGTATTGAAGAGACAGCCCGATATCGTCTAGCCCCTCGAGTAGGCAATGGCGCCGATGGCTATCAATCTCAAAGCCGAAGTCATGCCCCGCGCCAGAGCTCACTCGCTGCGCTTCCAGATCCACGGTGAGGGTCAAGGGGCCGGGATCGGCGGCCTGAAACAGCGCATCAATCGCCTCCGGGGCCAACACCACCGGCAGCACGGCGTTCTTAAAGCAATTGTTGTAGAAGATGTCGGCAAAGCTGGGGGCCAGCACGGCGCGCAGACCAAACTCTTCTAGGGCCCACACGGCGTGCTCCCGGCTTGAGCCACAGCCAAAGTTTTCCCGCGCGAGCAGCACCTTCGCGTCCTGATAGCGCGCTTTGTTCAGCACAAATTCGGGATTGATTTGCCGTTCGTTCTCCGTCTTTTCCGGGCTCCCCTCATCGAGATAGCGCCAGCCATCGAACAGGTTCGGGCCAAAGCCCGTGCGCCGAATCGATTTAAGGAACTGCTTCGGAATGATTTGATCCGTGTCCACGTGGGCCCGGTCTAGGGGCACCACAATGCCCGTCACGCTGCGAAAGGCTTTCATGCGACGCTCCCCGCTTCCAGTAAGGCCCGCACATCGGTGAAGTGGCCCGCGATGGCCGCCGCCGCCGCCATGGCCGGGCTCACCAGATGCGTGCGGCCGCCATGGCCCTGCCGACCCTCGAAATTACGATTGGAGGTGGAGGCGCAGTGCTCCCCGGGGCCGAGGCGATCCGCGTTCATGGCCAGACACATGGAGCAGCCAGGGTCACGCCATTCAAACCCCGCAGCCAGGAAAATCTGATCCAGGCCCTCTTCCTCAGCCTGCCGTTTCACCAAGCCGGACCCGGGCACAACGAGGGCTTGCTTTAGGCTCGGGGCCACCTTCCGACCTTTCGCCACCGCCGCCGCGGCACGGAGATCCTCGATGCGTGAGTTCGTGCAGGAGCCAATGAACACGCGATCGAGGGCGATCGATGTCAGGGCCTGCCCGGCCTTCAGATCCATGTACCGGAGGGCCCCTGCCCAGCTTTCCGCGCGCACGGGATCATCGCATTGGGCCGGATCCGGTACGGTGCCGCTGATCGGCGCCACCATCTCCGGCGACGTGCCCCAGCTCACCTGGGGCTCAAGCACACTGGCGTCAAGCACTAACTCCCGATCGAAGACCGCGTTGTCATCGCTGACCAGATCAGCCCACGCATCGAGGGCCTTCGGCCAAAGCGGTCCCGCAGGCGCATAGGGGCGCCCCTCTACGTAGGCGGCGGTCACCTCATCGAAGGCCACCATCCCGGCCCTCGCGCCGGCCTCGATGGCCATGTTGCAGAGGGTCATGCGGCCCTCCATGGACAGGGCCCGAATAGCGGGACCGGCATACTCGAGGGAGTAGCCCGTCCCCCCGGCGGTGCCCATGGCGCCGATGATGGCCAGGGCCAGGTCCTTCGCCGTGACCCCAGGGCGCAGGGTACCGTCAACCCAAACGCGGAAGTTCTTAGCTTTCTTCGCCACCAGGCACTGGGTGGCCAGCACGTGCTCCACCTCGGAAGTACCAATGCCATGGGCCAGCGCCGCAAAGGCGCCGTGCGTCGAGGTATGGGAGTCGCCACAGACGACCGTCATGCCCGGTAGCGTCGCCCCCTGCTCCGGTCCCACCACGTGCACAATGCCCTGGCGCGGATCGCGCATGCGGAACTCAAGAATGCCGAACTCATCGCAGTTGGCATCCAGCGTTTCCACCTGGATTCGAGAAATGGGATCCGTAATGCCGTCAATGCCTGCCGCCCGATCCGTGGTGGGCACGTTATGATCGGGCGTTGCCAAATTCGCGTCGATGCGCCAAGGGCCGCGCCCGGCCAGCCGCAAACCTTCAAAAGCCTGAGGCGACGTGACCTCATGCAGCAGATGGCGGTCGATGTAGAGCAAGGCACTGCCGTCGTCGCGCTCGGCCACGAGGTGTGCGTCCCAAAGCTTGTCGTAGAGGGTTCTTCCGCCCATGCCTATTCTCCTCCCAGGGCTTGGGGAGCCGGAATGCGGCTCGGATTTTGCGCCCGCTGGCGAAGCCAGTGGTCCATCAGCACCAGGGCGACCATCGCTTCTGCAATGGGCACGGCGCGAATGCCAACGCAGGGATCGTGGCGCCCCGTGGTCACGACGGAAACGGGGTTGCCGGCGCGATCGAGGCTGCGCCCGGGAATGCGGATGCTGGAGGTGGGCTTCAGCGCCAGGCTCGCGCGGAGCGTCTGCCCCGAGGAAATGCCCCCGAGGGTGCCGCCGGAGTGATTGGAGAGAAACCCTTCGGGACCCAGCTCGTCGCGATGTTCGCTGCCTTTCTGCGTGACCACGGCAAAGCCATCCCCCAGCTCCACCCCACGGACCGCATTAATGCCCATGAGCGCCGACGCCAAGGTGGCATCGAGCTTGTCGAAGACCGGGTCCCCCAGGCCTGCGGGCACGCCCGTCGCTTCCACGGTCACCTTGGCTCCGATGGAATCGCCCGCCCGACGGAGCGCATCGATTTCCGCTTCGAGCGCGGCAACGGTAGTCCGATCCGGCCAGAAAAAGGGGTTTTCTTCAATGGCGCTCGGCTCAAAGGTTGTGGGTTGATGCGCCCCCAGCTGGGATAAATACCCCTGGATCTGCACGCCGTACTGGGCGAGATAGGCTCGCGCAATGGCCCCCGCGGCCACCCGGGCCACCGTCTCGCGAGCGGAAGACCGGCCCCCCCCGCGGTAATCCCGAACACCGTACTTGGCGTCATAGGTGAAATCAGCATGGGCGGGACGGTATTGGTCTTTGATGTCGCCGTAATCCCGGCTGCGTTGGTCTTGATTTTCGATGACGAGCGCGATGGGCGTGCCCGTGCTTCGACCCTCAAAGACCCCAGAGAGAATGCGCACCTGATCCGGCTCACGCCGCTGCGTGGTGTATTTTGATTGGCCCGGACGGCGACGGTCGAGGTCGCGCTGGATTAGGGCCTCACCGATCGCGAGGCCCGGGGGACAGCCGTCCACCACGCACCCGAGAGCGGGCCCGTGACTTTCCCCGAATGTTGAAACGGTAAAGACCGTCCCGAAGCTATTGCCTGCCATGGCTCGGTTCCGTAACCCCTTGCGGGCGCGGATTCTAGCACCTCAGGCCGGCGACGTATCACCCCAGGCCAGCGCGCCCCGGGCCCCTGCCTCGTGCAGGTCCGCTCCGGAAAGCAGGACCACCCCAGCCCCACCCTGGGGGAGGTCCGGGAAGATCCAGGGCACCAAAGGATAGCGCTCGAGGAGATAGGCTTCGCTGTGCCCTACTTCCAGCACGAGCCATCCTGTCGCCGCAAGGTACGTAGGCAGTTGCGCGAGGAACGGCTCGACAAACTCGAGGCCCTCGGGCCCCGCTGCCAGGGCGTGGCGCGGCTCCGCGTGAAACTCCCTCGGGAGGGCTGCCATGCTGGCGGCGTCCACATAGGGGGGATTCGCGAGCACAAGATCGAAGGGAGCGTCCCCCGCAACGGCGGCCAGGCCATCGCCGGCGCGCAGCCGCACCCGGTGTTCCAGGCCATGCTTGGCCACGTTGCGCTCCGCCACCGTCAAGGCGTCACCATCGATGTCCGCCAGCACCACCTCCGCCTCGGGAAAGGCAAAGGCGGCCACAATGCCAAGACAGCCCGAGCCCGTGCACATATCCAAAATGCGCTCCGGCAGCGCTTCCCCAAGCCAGGGCTGCAACCCCTCTAAAAGCATCGCGCCGAGGGGGGAGCGCGGTATGAGCACGCGCTCATCGACGTGAAACTCCCACCCGCAATAGGGGGCGAGGCCCGTGAGGTAAGCCGTGGGGGTACCGCCTACCCGGCGCTCGAGCGCGGCCTCGAGGGCGGCGCCCTCCTCTGGCAGCAAAACCCCATCAAGAATCCATTCGGCGCGATCCTGAGGCAGGCGCAGGCAACCAAAAACCAGCGCCGCGGCCTCATCCCATACCGTCTCTTGCCCTTGACCAAGGTAGACCTCCGCCTGGCCCAGGCGCGTAGTGGCGTAGCGTAGCCAATCGCGCACGGTGCGAAGGGAGGGGGCCACACTCACGGCGTAATCTCCCACAGTTCGACCTCGAAGGCCTCGCTGCCCCGTCCAGGGATCGCGCCGCCCACCCCATAAGCCCGCACCACCTCGGGCGCGAGGGCCGCCTCGAGGCGTTGCGCGAGGGCTTCGGTCAGGCTGAGCGCCTCCGCCCCCCCCTGACGATGCACGAGAAGGACGAGCCCTGCGTCCGACGCCCCGCGGGCTTCTCCGAAAGCCATCATCCATTCCCGAAGCACCTCCGCCTCTCCCAACAGGCGCAGGCGCCCCTCGGGACCTAGGGCGGCCGCGGACTCTAGCGGTGAGGGTAGCGATGCCGGTAAGGCGTCCGAAGCGGCTACCCAGAGCAGCTGAGCAAACACCTCTCGCGTACCACGCTGGGAAACATAAAGCGCGCCGACGCCGCCGTCGGCGGTGAGCAAGCCATAGTGTTGCTCGCCGTCGCGCCCGTAGAGATCCGCCACCCCGAACACCTCATGGGCAAAAATGGCGCTCTCCCCGCAGCCGCGGCCACTGCAGCGAAATCGCGACGTCCCGTTCCATTGGCTGAGCAAATCTTCGAAGGCCCGGGCAGGGTCGGTTCCGCGCGGATAGGCCCAGAGGGCGCTATCCCAAACGCCCCGCACAACCACCGCCGATTCTCGGCTCAAGAGGGCCTCCTCGCGGGTGAGCCGTTCCCGGGGGAAACGCCAGGTCCGCGCCGCCCCTGCCTGCTCCGCCTCCTGACGCTCCGCTCGAAAGCTGCTATCCGGTTCGGGGAGGGATCCCCCGTGAGCCGTAAGGGCGCCCAGCCCAAGGGCCAAGCTCCCAAGCCAACACCAAAGGGTCGAGCGCATAGGGCATTTCCTCATGACTGCAGACCCGTGGAATCTAACCAGTAAGTCAAGCTTGCCCCCTGGGGTGCCCAATCGTCGAGCTCAAGCACAAGCCCTCCAGCCGTGGGAAAGGGAGCAAGCACCCCGGCCAGGCGCTGGGCGAGGCGCGGAAGCAGTGGACGATGGGACACCACCACGAGCGGACCGGCCAGGGCCAGGGCGCTCAGCGCATGACGGGCCTCGCCTTCACCGCCTTCGGGCACCAGTGCCGGCAGCGTCACCGGTTCAGCCAGCCCCCAGCGCGCGACAAGGTGGCCCGCCGTTTCCCGGGCTCGACGCAAGGGCGAGCACACCACGGCGAGCCCCGCCTCGGCCCAGGGGGCGAGGTGTTCCGCCACGGCGCGGGCCTGCGCTTCCCCTTCGGGCAGCAGGGCCGCCTCCGGTGCGATGCCTTCGGCCAGGCCATGGCGTAGCAAAATCACGTCGGTCATGGGTGACGCCAGGCGATGGCGACGTCATCGCGCTGTTCCGCAAGCATCAGCCGCACGAGGACGTCCGGTAAGCGCTGACCATCAAAAAGAATGGCATGGAGGCCCTGGCAAATGGGCATGGGTACGGCCAGCCGTTGCGCCTCGGCCCAAACCTGCTGCACCGTATTCACGCCCTCGGCGAGCTTTCCAAGGTGCGCCGCAGCAGCCTCCAGCGATCGGCCCTCGCCAATGGCGCGGCCGAGCTGAAAGTTGCGGGAAAGGGGGGAGGAGCAGGTCACCATTAAGTCCCCTACCCCAGCTAAGCCAAGGAGCGTGAGGGGATTCGCGCCCTTGGCCACGGCAAACTGACTCATTTCTGCCAAGCCCCGGGTAAGCAGCATGGCTCGGGAGTTTTCCCCCGCACCCAGAGCCGCCGCCATGCCCGAGGCAAGGGCATAAATATTTTTCAGCGCGCCGGCGAGTTCCACGCCGTAACGATCGCTATTGGAGTACACGCGGAAGGATCGGGAGTGAACATGCGCTTGGACTTCCTCACAGAGGCTTGAGTCCGGTGACGCGATCACCGCGCCCGTGAAATGCCCCTGGGCAATCTCCTCGGCGATGTTAGGCCCGGACAAAACGCCGATGCGGGCCTGGGGGCAGGCCTCTTCGAGCACCTCGCTCATAAAGCGAAAGCCGCGGCGCGCAAGGCCCTTGGTGGTACTGAGGAGCCCCGTACCCGGTGCGATCAACGGCTTAAGCCGAAGGGCCACCTCTGGCACGGCCGCACTGGGCACGGCCACAAACACCAGCCGGGCCCCGGCGGTCGCCTCCTCGAGGGACGGCGTCGGCTTGACGCCATCGTGAAGCGCATGGCCCGGAAGATAGCGCGCGTTCTCCCGGGTTTCCTGAAGCGCCTGGCACTGCGCCGGATCCCGCACCCAAAGCGCAACCTCATGGCCTCGTCCAGCCACGATGTTAGCAATGACGGTCCCGAAGTTACCCGCCCCTAAAACGGCGAGTTTGGTTCCCCCTGCGCCCATGGTGGCTCCCGTGGCGTTTAGGCGCGCTAGAACGCGCGCCCAAACGCCAGTCTATCAGGCCAGCTCTGCTAGCAAACGATTCATGCAGCGGAGGTAGGCCGCCGGGTCGTCCAGGGGATCGCCCTCGGCCAGCTTTGCCTGGGCCAGCAGCACTTCGGCCAAATCTTGACGGCGTCCTTCATCGCCTTCCTGCTCAAAGCGCCGAAGGAGCACATGGGATCCGTTGACCTCAAGGATTGGCGCCGTATCCGGCACGGCCTGTCCCGCGGACTTCAGCAGGCGCCGCATCTGGCTCCCCATCTCATCCTCTTCCACCACTAGGCACGCGGGAGAATCGGTCAGGCGATCACTCACCCGGACGTCCTTCACCCGCTCCCCAAGGGCCGCCTTCAGGCCCTTCAGCACATCCTCCGCCACGGCCGACGCTTCCGGCACTTCCTCAGCGCCACTGTCCTTGGCTTCCGGGAGCTCCTTGAGGTCGATGGCACCCCGCGCCACGTCCTTGAGGGGCGTGCCCTTGTACTCCGAGAGATGACTCATGAGCCACTCATCAAGGCGATGGGACAACAGCAGCACCTCGACGCCCCGCTTACGCAGCGCCTCGATGTGGGGCGAACCTTTGGCCGCGGCAAAGCTGTCGCCGGTCACATAGTAGATCGCCTTTTGCCCTTCCGGCGCCCGCTCGAGGTACGCGTCGAGGCTATGGGTTTCCTCCGGGCTGTCATCCTTGGTGGACGCAAAGCGCAGGAGCGCGGCCACCCGCTCCCGGTTGCCGAAGTCTTCCGCCGGGCCTTCCTTCAGCACCGGGCCCAGCTCCTTCCAGAAGGTCTGGTAGCTTTCGGGGTCGTCCTTCGCGAGCTTCTCCAGCATATCGAGCACGCGCTTCGTGAGTGCCCCGCGGATGGCCTCCACCCGTTCGTCCTGCTGCAGAATCTCCCGGCTGACGTTCAGGGGCAGATCGGCAGAATCCACCACCCCGCGCACAAAGCGCAGGTAGAGGGGCAGGAACTGTTCCGCCTCATCCATAATGAACACGCGGCGAACGTAGAGCTTCAGACCCTTGGGGCTCTCCCGGTTGTAGAGGTCAAAGGGCGCGCGCTTGGGCACGTACAGCAGCGACGTGTATTCGTGCTTCCCTTCTACCCGATTGTGGCTGTAGCACAGGGGATCCTCGAAATCGAAGGAGAGATGTTTGTAGAAGGCGTGGTATTCCTCCTCGGTCACGTCCTTCCGGGGCCGGGTCCAAAGGGCCTTTGCCTCGTTCACCGTCTCCCACTGAATGACGCCCTTCTTCTCCTTAACTTTGTCGCCGTCCATCTCGGGCAACTGCACAGGAATGGCAATGTGGTCCGCGTACTTCTTGATCACGCTGCGCACCCGGTAGGGCTCTAGGAACTCGTCCGCATCGCCTTTGAGGTGCAGGGTGACGGTGGTGCCGCGGGCCGTGCGCGTGCCCGGAGCAAGCTCGTAGTCCGCCTCCCCTTCGGAACGCCAGCACCAGGCCTCCGTGCCGCCGGCGCGCAGGGTTTCCACTTCCACCTTTTGCGCCACGATGAAGGAGGCGTAGAAGCCCACCCCGAACTGCCCAATGAGTTGCGAATCCTTTTGCTGATCGCCCGTGAGACGCTCAAGAAAGCGCGCCGTGCCGGACCGCGCGATGGTGCCGAGATTCTCGATCAGCTCCTCCCGACTCATGCCGATGCCATTGTCTTCGATGGTGATCGTGTGGGCGGCTTTATCGAAGGCGACGCGAATACGCAGCTCGCTGTCCTCGCCTAACCACTCGGGATGGGACAGGGCTTCAAAGCGCAGCTTATCCACTGCATCCGAGGCGTTAGAGACCAGCTCGCGAAGAAAGACCTCGCGATTGGAATACAGGGAGTGGATCATCAGCTTAAGCAGTTGCTTGGCTTCGGCCTCAAAACCGCGGGTTTCGACCCCCTCCGGCTTGACCGTCTGGCTTTCATCGCTCATGGCGAACCTCCTCTTTGCAATGGCCAGGAGATGGGGGCAGGCGCGTAAACCTTCAAGGGGCTAGGAGAAAAGAAAAAGCCGCTCCCGAACTCGGGAACGGCTTTTTTGTAGCGGCCGCGCACTGGGGCACGGCCCGGGGGCGAAGGCTCAGCCCCAGCCAGTCAGTTCAGCGAGGGCATCGCCGATATCGGCAAGGCTCTTGACCGTCTTGACGCCCGCGTCTTCCAAGGCGGCAAACTTCTCGTCCGCCGTGCCCTTCCCGCCGGCGATAATGGCGCCGGCATGGCCCATACGCTTCCCAGGCGGGGCGGTAACGCCGGCAATGTAGCCCACCACAGGCTTGGTGACGTTGGCCTTGATGAACGCAGCGGCGTCCTCCTCAGCGGTGCCGCCAATCTCCCCCACCATGACGATGGCTTCCGTTTGCGGGTCGTCCTGGAACAGCTTCAGGATATCGATGAAATGGCTACCGGGGATGGGGTCACCGCCAATGCCGACACAGGTGGACTGGCCGTAGCCCTTATCCGTGGTCTGCTTAACCGCTTCGTAGGTGAGCGTGCCCGAACGAGACACAATGCCCACCTTGCCGGGTAGATGGATGGATCCGGGCATGATGCCGATCTTGCACGCCCCTGGGGTGATTACCCCCGGGCAGTTCGGACCGATGAGGCGCACCTGCGGCATCTCGTCGAGCCGCGCCTTAACCTCAAGCATGTCGAGGGTGGGAATGCCCTCCGTAATGCACACGATCAGCTCGATGCCCGCGTTGGCCGCCTCAAGAATGGAATCCTTACAAAAGGGCGCGGGGACGTAGATCACCGATGCGGTAGCCCCGGTCGCTTCAACGGCGGCCTGCACCGTGTCGAAGACGGGCAAACCCAGATGGGTCGTGCCCCCCTTGCCCGGGGTGACCCCACCTACGAGCTGCGTGCCGTAAGCCAGCGCCTGCTCCGAGTGCAGCGTGCCCTGACCGCCGGTGAAGCCCTGGCAAATCACCTTGGTGTTGGCGTCAATCAAAATGCTCATGCAGCACCTCCGGCGGCGGCAACGGCCTTATCGGCCGCATCAATGAGGGATTCGGCGGCAATAATGTTCAGGCCCGACGTGCTCAGCCGCTCCCGGCCAGCTTCCGCATTGTTCCCCTCGAAGCGCACCACCACAGGCACGTTCACACCCACCTCCTCCACGGCGCCAATGATGCCGTCAGCAATGGTGACGCAGGACACGATGCCGCCAAAGATGTTGATGAGCACGGCCTTCACGTTGCTGTCGGACAGGATGATCTTGAAGGCTTCCGAGACCGTTTCCTTGGTTGCACCGCCCCCCACGTCGAGGAAGTTCGCCGGGCTTCCGCCCCGGTGCTTCACCAAGTCCATGGTGCCCATGGCGAGGCCCGCACCGTTCACCATGCAGCCGATGGTGCCATCGAGCGCGACATAGTTCAGATTGAACTGAGCAGCGTGCTCCTCGCGGGGATCTTCCTGACTCGGATCGCGCAGCGTTTGCAGCTTCGGCTGGCGATAGAGCGCGTTGCCATCGATGTTGATTTTTGCGTCGAGGCAGTGAACCTTCCCTTCCGCGGTGATCACGAGGGGGTTGATCTCGAGGAGCGCGCAGTCGAGTTCCTGGAACAGCTTTGCTAGGCCCATAAAGAGGGCCGTGAATTCCTTGATTTGGCTGCCTTCAAGCCCAAGGGCAAAGGCCAGTTCCCGGCCCTGATAGGGCTGCGCGCCAACGGCGGGGTCGACGATCGCTCGAAGAATTTTCTCCGGCGTCTCTTCCGCCACCTTCTCGATCTCTACCCCGCCCTCCGTAGAGGCCATGAACACCACCCGGCGCGAGCCGCGATCCACCACCGCGCCCAGGTAGAGCTCGGTGGCAATGTCCGTGCAGTTCTCGACGTAGATCTTGCTAACAGGCTGACCCTTTTCATCGGTCTGGAACGTAACGAGGCGTTGTCCCACCCACTTTTCCGCAAAGGCCCGGACCTCATCGAGGCTATCGCAAAGCTTCACGCCACCGGCCTTACCCCGACCGCCTGCATGGACCTGCGCCTTTGCCACCCACCGGGTGCCCCCAATTTTCTCCGCCGCCGCGACGGCTTCCTCCGGCGTATCAACTGCATGGCCCACAGAAACGGGCAAGCCATAGTCCCGGAACAACGCTTTTGCTTGATATTCGTGAAGATTCATTTCTCTTCCCGCTCGCGTCAAAACGCGGCCAGCGTACGCTGACCCCCCAGAAGCACCAACCGGACGCGCAGGGTCCGGTCAGCGTTCGTTCTTTACCGGGACCTAGGCCGCCCCGGCCTGCCAACCGCGCCTTAGCGCTTCCGATTGGCGATATGAATGGCGTGCCCGTGAACACTGAGGGCCGCTTCGTGCATGGCCTCCGACAGGGTCGGGTGGGCAAACATGGTCAAGGCGAGATCCTCAGCCGTCGCCACAAACTCCATGGCGATGACAGCCTGAGCAATCAGCTCCGAGGCCTGGAGCCCCAGCACATGAACCGCCAAGATACGATCCGTCGCTTCGTCGGCAATGATTTTCACGAAGCCGTCGGTGTCGTTCGCGGCGAGGGCGCGACCGCTTACGGCAAAGGGGAACATCCCCACCTTCACCGCGTCGCCTCGTTGCTTCAGCGCCTCTTCGCTCGGCCCCACCCAAGCAATTTCCGGATGGGTGTAGATGACGGAGGGGACGGCATCGTAGTTCACGAGGGGCTTCTTGCCGGCGATGCGCTCCGCCACCATGACGCCCTCTTCCATGCCCTTGTGGGCCAGCATGGGCCCGCGGACCGCATCCCCCACGGCATAAATGCCGGGCGCGCCGGTCTCGCAAAGATCATTGACGTAAATAAAGCCGCGCTCATCAAGATTTACGCCGGCATCCTGAGCGAGGAGGCCCTCCGTCGCTGGGCGTCGGCCCACGGCAACGATGAGCTTATCGAAGCTTTCCTGATGCTCACCCTCGGCGTCTTTGTAGGTCACCAGGACCTTTTTGCCCTTGCGTTCCGAGCCCGTTACCCGGGCCCCGAGGCGAATATCCAATCCCTGACGCTTAAAGATCTTCAGGGCATCAGCAGCAACCCTGCGATCGGCCATGGGGAGGAAGTCGTCAAGGGCTTCGAGCAGGGTGACCTCGCTACCAAGGCGGCTCCACACGCTGCCCAGCTCGAGGCCGATGACCCCAGCGCCAATGACCCCCAGGCGCTTCGGCGCCGCGGAGAATTCGAGCGCCCCGGTGGAATCGACGATCACGTCCCCATCCATGGGCGTTGGGTCGATGGCCACGGGGACGGAGCCCGGCGCCAAAATGACGGACGTGGCCTCAAGCACCGTGGTCGCACCAGCGAAGTCGGTGTATTCCACCTTTTTGCCCGAGAGCAGCCGCGCCGTGCCCGGCAAATGCGCAACCCCATTGGCCTTGAAGAGGCCCGCCACGCCCCCCGTGAGCTTTTTCACGATGCCAGCCTTGTGCTCGATCATTTTCGGCACATCCGCCGCTACGCCCTTGGTGGTAATACCAATAGCGCCGAAATGATCCCGCGCCTCAACAAACTTATGGCTGGCGTCCAGCAGAGCCTTGGAGGGGATGCAGCCCCAGTTTAGGCAGGTGCCGCCCGGCGCCGGCGCGCCGTCAGCATCTTGCGATTTATCAACACAGGCGGTTTTCAGCCCCAATTGCGCCGTGCGGATTGCCGCGTGGTAGCCCGCGGGGCCGGCGCCAATTACCACTACATCATATTGCGTCGTCATCCCTGCGCTCCTCGCCTTAAATGTCCAGCAACATGCGGGCCGGTTCCTCGAGCAAATCCTTGATGGTCACGAGGAACCGCACGGCCTCCGAGCCGTCAATGAGCCGATGATCGTAGGACAGGGCCAGATACATCATGGGTTGAATCACCACCTGCCCGTTCACGGCCATGGGGCGATCTTGGATTTTGTGCATACCTAAAATGGCCGTTTGTGGCGGATTTAAGATCGGCGTAGACATGAGAGAGCCAAACACGCCCCCGTTCGAGATGGTAAAGGTTCCCCCGGCCATATCCTCGAGTCCGAGCTTGCCGTCCCGGGCCTTCAGCCCATAGTCGCGAATCTGTTCCTCAATCTGCGCCAGGGAGAGGCCGTCTGCATCGCGAATGATCGGCACCACCAAGCCCCGATCCGTGCCCACGGCCACGCCCACATCGTAGTAGCCGTGATAGACGATATCGTTACCGTCGATGGAGCCGTTCACCGCCGGGAAGCGCTTCAGGGCTTCCGTCGCTGCGCGAACGAAGAAGCTCATAAAGCCAAGGCGCGTGCCGTTATGCGCCTTCTCAAAGTCATCCTTATAGCGCGCCCGCAGATCCATGATGGGCTGCATGTTCACCTCGTTGAAGGTGGTGAGCATGGCGGCAGTTTGCTGCGCTTCCACCAGGCGGCGAGCAATGGACGCCCGCAGGCGCGTCATGGGCACGCGCCGCTCGGGCCGATCCCCCTCGGCCTGGCCGACGCCGGGAAGGCGCTGCAGGGTTTCGCTGGCGGAGACGGTCGGGGCCGGCTGCGCTGTGGGCGCCGGCGCCGGCGCTGCGGCGGGCTTGGCCGAGGCGTTCTGCACATCTTCCTTCGTGATCCGACCATCCCGGCCCGACCCCTGGACCTGCGTGAGTTCCACGCCAAGCTCGCTGGCCAGTTTCCGCGCGGCGGGCGAGGCCGCGCCCCCGGGGCCGGCGACTAGGGGCTCGGGCGCCGAGTCAAAGACCGCTTCCGGCGCCGTCGCAACCGGCGCAGCGCCCACCCCGCCGGCTTCAAAAATCCCAAGCACCTCCTCGGAAAGCACCGTGGCGCCCACGTCCTTGTGGATCGCCGTCAACACCCCATCCGCCGGCGCAACCACTTCGAGGACTACCTTGTCCGTTTCGATGTCCACAAGGAGCTCGTCCCGGGCGACGGTCTCGCCCACGGCCTTGTGCCAGGTGGCAACCGTGCCATCGGCGACGGATTCGGGAAACTGAGGCGCCTTGATTTCAGTGCTCATTTCTTAGGGTTCCTTACCTCTCGACGGAACGGGCCGCCACCCTCGCTACGCTTATGCCTCACCGGCCCCGAGGGCGTCGGTGATCAGCTTTTCCTGCTGTTCCATGTGCAGGGACATGTATCCCGCCGCCGGCGCAGCAGAGGCCGGACGCCCCGCATATTCGAGCACCAGCTTTTTGTTGTGCTCCCCCGCCACCCGCTGCATGTGGTGATTGGAGGGGTACCAAGCGCCCTGATTTTTCGGCTCTTCCTGGCACCACACGATGGACTTCAGCCCCCGGTAGGGCGCCAGCGCCTCGGCGAGCTCGTCGTGGGGGAAGGGATAAAGCTGCTCGATGCGAATCAAGGCAACATCTTCCCGGCCTTCATCCCGGCGACGCTGCAGCAAATCGTAGTAGACCTTGCCCGAGCAGAGCACGGCCCGCTTAACCCCCTTGGCCGGTAAATCGTCCACTTCCTTGATGACCGTTTGGAAGCTGCCGTCGCAGAGCTCCTCGAGGGTCGATACCGCAAGCTTGTGGCGCAGTAGACTCTTCGGCGTCATCACCACCAGGGGCTTACGCAGCGGCCGCTTCACCTGGCGTCGCAGCATGTGGAACACCTGCGCCGGCGTCGAAGGGATGCAAACTTGGATGTTGTGCTCAGCACACAGCTGGAGGAATCGCTCTAGGCGGGCGGAGGAATGCTCCGGCCCCGCCCCTTCGTAGCCGTGGGGCAGCAGCATGGTCAAGCCGCAGAGCCGCTGCCATTTGTGCTCCCCGGAGACGATGAATTGATCGATGACAACCTGGGCGCCATTGGCGAAATCGCCAAATTGCGCTTCCCAAATGACCAGCGCGTTGGGCGTGGTCGTGGCGTAGCCGTACTCAAAGGCCAGCACCGCCTCTTCGGACAGAAGGGAATCGTAAATGTCGAAGGTGGGCCACTGAGCCAGCTTATTGAGGGGGATATAGCGACGCCCACTCTTTTGATCGTGGAGGGCTGCGTGGCGATGGGAGAAGGTCCCGACGCCAACATCCTGGCCCGTGAGGCGCACGGGGAACCCTTCGTCTAGCAGGGTTGCGTAGGCCATGACCTCCCCGAAGCCCCAATTGATGGGCATGGCGCCCGCGGCCATGCGCTGGCGATCTTCCATGAGCTTCTGCACCTGGCGATGGAGCACAAACCCATCGGGCAGGGCCTGGACGGCGCCCGCGAGGTGTTGGAAGCGGGCCAGATCAAAGCGCGTGTCACAGCTGGCCTGCGTGTCCTGGTTCAAATAGGGACGCCAGTCCACGAACAGCGAGCTATCGGGGTCGCGTACAAGGGACAGCGCCACGTGTCGACCTTCATCCAGCGCGGTGCGGTACTCATCCACCAGCGCCTGATCGTCCGCGGCGCTCAGCACCCCCTGCTCCACGAGCTGCCGACCGTAAAGGGTCCGGGTGGTGGGATGCTGGCGAATCTTCTGGTACATACGGGGTTGGGTTTTCGCCGGCTCCTCCGCTTCGTTGTGGCCCCGGCGGCGATAGCAGACGAGATCGATAACCACGTCCTTGCCGAACTCCATGCGATAGTCGACGGCAAGCTGCATGGCAAACACAACGGCTTCCGGATCATCCCCATTCACATGCAGGATCGGCGCCTGCACCATCTTCGCCACTTCCGTGCAGTACTCTGTAGACCGAGCGTCTTCCTGGTGGCTCGTGGTGAAGCCCACCTGGTTATTGATGATCAGGTGGATCGTGCCGCCGGTTCGGTAGCCCCGGGTCTGGCTCATCTGGAAGGTTTCCATGACCACACCCTGGCCGGCAAAAGCCGCATCACCGTGGATCACGACGGGCATGACTTTTCGGTGGGTGTAGTCTAGGCGGCGATCCTGCCGGGCCCGAACGCTGCCCTCGGCCACGGGATTCACAATTTCCAGGTGAGACGGGTTGAAGGCCAAGGCCACGTGCATTTCCCCGCCTGGGGTCACGACGTTGGTAGAAAAGCCCTGGTGGTATTTCACATCCCCCGAGCCCTGCGCCGGCGACACCTTACCTTCAAATTCGTCGAACAGCTCTTCTGGCTGCTTACCGAGAATGTTCACCAGCACGTTGAGCCGGCCCCGGTGCGCCATGGCAATCACCGTTTCGACGATGCCGTGGCCGCCGGCGCGCTGCAGACATTCATGCAGCATGGGGATGAGGGACTCGCCCCCCTCCAAGCCGAAGCGCTTCGTGCCGGGATAGCGATTCTGGAGATACTTTTCGAGACCCTCCGCCGCCGTCAGGCGCTCGAGGATCATCTTTTTGACTTCGACGTCGTAGCTCGGATGGGCCCGCACGCTCTCGAGGCGCTGCTGTACCCACAGCTTCTCCGCCTCATCAACGATGTGCATGAACTCAGCGCCGACGGAGCCGCAATAGGACGCCTCAAGGGCACTGATAATCTCTCGGAGGGGGGGTTGTGCTTGGCCGAAGAAGAAGGATCCGGTTTGGAAGACCGTGTCGAGGTCGGCCTCGGAAAGCCGATGATAGGCCAAATCCAACACGGGGGTGGCGGGCCGCTCCATCAGCCCCAGGGGATCGATGTTGGCGCGCTTATGACCCCGATGCCGATAAGCGGATATGAGCTCGAGAACGCGAACCTGCTTCTGCTCGAGCTCGCTGGAAACGGACGGGGGCGGTGTAGCGGGCCGCGCGAGGTTACGGGACCGACCGAGCTGTTCGAAATGGGTACGAATGGGGGCGTGAGGCACGTCCGGCACGATCACCCCCTCAACCCGGGGCAACTGCTCAAAGTGAGACCGCCACGCCTCCGGCACTTCGTCCGGATCTTCGAGATAGCGCTCGTACATCTGCTCGATGTAGGCGACGTTCCCCCCGGAAAGGTGGGACGTCCGACGCATAATCTCCATGATGCTTTCTTGCACGGTGGCGGTCCTCGTGGCTTACGCCGAGGCCCCTGCCTCGGGCGCGCATGCGCGACACTCGGCTCGCGCAACCGTTAGGGGAGCGGGCCTTCCCGCCCCCTCAGACCTCAGCCTCTCCCTCAGGTTCCCTGGGAGATCAGCATCTGCTTGATATGCCCGATGGCCCGGGTGGGGTTGAGCCCCTTCGGACAGACGGATACGCAGTTCATGATGCCCCGGCAGCGGAAGACGCTGAAGGGATCGTCCAGCGACTCCAGACGCTCCGCCGTGGCGGAATCCCTGGAGTCAGATAGGAAGCGATAGGCCTGCAGCAATCCCGCGGGACCAATGAACTTGTCCGGGTTCCACCAGAAGGACGGGCAGGAGGTGGAGCAGCAGGCGCAGAGAATGCACTCGTAAAGGCCGTCCAGCTTCTCCCGATCTTCCGGCGACTGGAGCCGTTCCTGGGCCGGCGCTGGCGAATCATTCAGCAAATAGGGCTTCACCTTCTCGTACTGGCGATAGAACTGGGTCATATCGACGACGAGATCGCGCACCACGGGCAGACCGGGCAAGGGGCGAAGCACGAGCTTGTTCTTCTTCGCCACCTGGGACAGGGGCGTAATGCAGGCAAGGCCGTTCTTGCCGTTCATGTTCATCCCGTCAGAGCCGCAAACCCCTTCCCGGCAGGAGCGCCGGTAAGCCACGGAGGGATCTTTGGCCTTCATGAGCTCGAGCACGTCGAGCACCATGAGGTCCTTGCCCTCGGGGATCTCCACTTCCACGTCCTGCATATAAGGGGCGCTGTCCTTAGCGGGATCGTAACGATAAATACTCACTTGCATGGTGATGGCCTCCGACAGGCAGACTTAGTAGGTCCGCACCTTGGGTTCAAAGGTTTCCACGCTCTTCGGCGTGAAGTTCACCGCCCGCTTACCCAGCGACTTCGTTGCCGGGTTATAGATCGAATGGCACAGCCAGTTGGCGTCATCGCGATCTTGGAAATCATCCCGTGCATGGGCGCCGCGGGACTCCCTACGCTCCATCGCCGAGATGGCTGTGGCTTCCGCAATCTCAAGGAGGTTGCCAAGCTCAAGGGCTTCGAGGCGCGCCGTGTTGAAGGCATCGCTCTTGTCCGCAAGGTGGAGCTTAGAGACGCGCTCGCGAATTTCTGCCAGTTGCTCTACGCCCTTCTCCATGTACTGCTGCGAGCGGAACACGCCGAAGCTGTTCTGCATGCAGGTTTGGAGCGCCTTGCGCACGTCCGCCACGGACTCACCCCCGGAGGATTCGTTGAGCTTGGCCAGCCGCGCCTGCGCCGCTTCGAGATCGCTGTCGCTGGCATCGCGATGGGACACGCCCTGGCGCAGCACCTCTTCAAGATGGAGACCGGCGGCGCGGCCGAACACGACGAGGTCAAGCAGCGAGTTACCGCCGAGGCGGTTCGCCCCGTGCACCGACACGCAGGCCGCTTCGCCGCAGGCGTAAAGCCCGTCAATGAAGCTTTCCTGGCCGCTGCCGTCGACGGCAATGGCCTGACCATGAATGTTGGTGGGCGTACCGCCCATCATGTAATGGCAGGTGGGCACCACGGGAATGGGCGCCTTGACCGGATCCACATGGGCGAAGGTCCGGGACAGTTCGCAGATGCCCGGAAGGCGGCTGTTGAGGAT
Source organism: Pseudomonadales bacterium (assembly GCA_016779325.1). Lineage (GTDB taxonomy): Bacteria > Pseudomonadota > Gammaproteobacteria > Pseudomonadales > Azotimanducaceae > Salivita. The sequence continues at coordinate 9,167 of JADHNU010000015.1, read as the reverse complement.
CTTCTCGCCCAGGTGGTCGAGCTTAAGCAGCACGTGATCCCCTTCCGGACCGCAACCGCGACCCTCGAGGATCTCCAGCACCATGGACCGGGCGACCACGTCGCGACCAGCGAGGTCCTTGGCGTTGGGGGCGTAGCGCTCCATGAAGCGCTCCCCGTCCTTATTAATGAGGTAACCACCCTCCCCCCGGCAGCCTTCCGTCACCAGCGTACCGGCGCCGTAGATGCCCGTGGGGTGGAACTGCCACATTTCCATGTCTTGCACCGGGAAGCCCGCGCGCAAGGCCATGCCCGTGCCGTCTCCGGTGTTCATGAGCGCGTTGGTGGTAGAGGCGTAAATCCGCCCCGCACCGCCCGTAGCCAGGACCACGGCCTTGGAGCGCACGTACACGGTCTCGCCGGTCTCGATGCAGATGGCGACGACGCCGGTGACGGCCCCGTCCTGGTTCTTGACCAGATCCACGGCGAACCACTCAGATAGAAACGTTGTGTTGGCCTTCAGATTCTGCTGGTAAAGGGTATGAAGGAGCGCGTGACCGGTCCGGTCCGCCGCCGCGCAGGTGCGCGCTGCCTGGCCGCCTTTGCCGTAATCCTTCGACTGGCCGCCAAAGGGGCGCTGGTAGATGCGACCCGTTTCCGTCCGCGAGAACGGCAGCCCCATGTGCTCGAGTTCGAAGACGGCCTGAGGTCCGACGGAGCACATATATTCGATGGCGTCCTGGTCCCCGATGTAGTCGGAGCCCTTTACCGTGTCGTACATATGCCAACGCCAATCGTCATTGGGATCGTCGCTGGCGATTGCGCAGGTGATGCCGCCCTGGGCGGATACGGTGTGCGAGCGGGTCGGGAAAACCTTGGACATGCAGGCCGTCTTCAGCCCGCTTTGAGCCAGCTGCAGCGCCGTACGCATACCGGAGCCGCCGCCTCCAACAATCACCGCATCAAAGGTCATGGTACGCAGTTTGGCCATGGCTTATAGCCTCCAGAACAGTTCAAGGGCCCAGCCGACGAAGGTAAACAACACCCCCGCGCAGACCAGTTGATATAGCCCCCGGGCCAGCGTGGCGCGCTGGCCGAAGTAGTGCCCGCGAATATAGTCCGTGCCGATGGTCCACATGCCAACCCAGGCGTGGCCAGCCGTGGCCAGCACCGCAAGGGTCGAAAAGAGCCGCATGGCCGGGCTGCCCTGATAGGCCGCCCACTGCTCGAAGGTGACCCCCGGCGTAACGACAAGGAAGCCCACCACGCAAACCGTATACAGCCCGAGAACAATGGCCGTCACGCGCTGCAGAAGGAAATCGGACAGCCCGCTCCGGGTCAGACTCGTTGCACTCTTTACCATAGCCATGCTCCCGCCAGGGCACTCAGAATCAGGGCCGCCACAATCACGAGGCGCGCGCCCAGCTGGGCCCCAGCGATGGTGTCGCCGATGTCCCAATCAAGAAACAGGTGCTTGAGGCCCGCGGCAAAGTGATAGCCCAGCCCCGTCAGCAGTGCCCAGGCGATGAACTTGCCCACCGGGGCGGCGAGGAGCGCCTTGGCCGCTGCAAACCCCGCGGGGCCTTCCAGCGACAGATCGAGCGCGTAGAGGCCGAAGAGCAGCCCGCCGAAAAGAATGACACCGGTGATTCGGTGCGTAATGGAGGCCAGCGCCGGGAGCGGGAAGCTGAACTTCGTCAGATCCAGGTTAATTGGCCGCTCATGTGTATTCATCCGCATCCCTCTTTAAAAGCAGCAGGTGGTCTGCCGTGCCCCCGTCTCGGGGAGATCACGGAGGGCGCTAGCCGGCTCGCGCCGAGGGCGCCCCGAGAGAGGGAAAGCTTCCCCCTCGGAAGGTCTTCCCAACGTCTTCCCGAGCCTTCGTGGTGCGCTGCCCTGAGGGCGCGCGTGACAGGCGCAAAGAGACGGTGCGCATGATAGTGACCCAGGGCTCTGAACACAAACGAGTTTCATCAATTTTCCCCGGCGACGCGGGGCTTAGGACGCAATTTTGTCCTAGACAGAAGTCGCGTTGACAAGCGCCAGGGGCGCCGCTAGCGTTCCCCCTCGCCCCACGTAACGTGATAACCAGGAGCCAGCCATGGCGAAGAAAGCCCTGCTGTCTATCGACGGCCAGGACCCCATCGAACTGCCCATTCTCGCGGGCACGGAAGGGCCAGAAGTGATCGACGTCTCGAGCTTAACGGGCAAGGGCTATTTCACCTTCGACCCGGGGTTCGTTTCCACGGCCTCCTGCGAGTCGGAAATTACCTACATCGATGGGAACGCGGGGATTTTGCTCCACCGGGGCTACCCCATCGACCAGCTCGCCGAGAAAGCCAGCTTCCTGGAAGTCTGCTACCTGTTGCTTCACGGGGAACTCCCGAACGCAACCCAGAAAGCCCACTTCGACCGAACCATCACCTTGCACACCATGGTCCATGAGCAGCTTCGGGTGTTCTTCAACGGTTTTCGCCGCGACGCCCATCCCATGGCCATTATGACTGGCGTAGTGGGGGCCCTCTCGGCCTTCTACCACGATTCCTTGGACATCAATGACGCCCGCCATCGGGAAATTTCGGCCCATCGGCTGATCGCGAAAATGCCCACGCTGGCCGCCATGTCCTATAAGTATTCCCTCGGCCAGCCCTTCATGTATCCCCGGAACGATCTCAACTACGCCGAGAACTTCCTGTACATGATGTTTGGCAACCCGGCCGAAGATTACGTCGTAAATCCGGTCATCGCCCGCGCCATGGACCGCATCTTTACGCTCCACGCCGACCACGAACAGAACGCGTCGACCTCGACGGTGCGCCTTGCTGGTTCCACCGGGGCGAACCCCTTCGCCTGCATTGCTTCCGGCATTGCAGCGCTCTGGGGACCCTCCCACGGCGGCGCTAACGAAGCCGTCCTGAACATGCTCGATGAGATTGGCGATGTGTCCCGCGTGGGCGAGTTCGTCAAAAAAGCCAAGGACAAAAACGATCCCTTCCGCCTGATGGGCTTCGGCCATCGGGTCTATAAAAATTATGACCCCCGGGCAAAGGTCATGAAGGAAACCTGCGACGAAGTCCTGGCGGAACTCGGGGTTGGCGACGATCCCCAGCTGAAGCTGGCCATGGAGCTAGAGCGCATCGCCCTTGAAGACGAGTACTTCGTGGAGAAGAAGCTCTATCCGAACGTGGACTTCTACTCGGGCATCATTCTTAAGGCCATTGGCATTCCCGTGAACATGTTCACGGTCATCTTTGCCACGGGTCGGACCCCGGGTTGGATTGCCCACTGGAACGAGATGATCTCCGGCAGCTACAAAATTGGCCGGCCGCGCCAGCTGTATCTGGGCAAGAGCGCGCGCGACATCAGGCCCCTGGCCGAGCGCTAAGCCCAAGGCCGCATCGCCTCCTTAAAACCCCGGCCCTGGCCGGGGTTTTTCTTTTAGGAAAGGCGGGTGATGAGGGAAGAGGTATCCCAACGGCCGCCGCCCGCTGCCTGCACCGCCGCATAGTACTGATCCACCAACGCCGTAAGGGGCAGCTGAGCGCCATTGCGACGCGCCTCATCCAAGGTGATGGCGAGGTCCTTACGCATCCAGTCCACCGCGAAGCCAAAAGCAAAGGCCCCCTCCAGCATGGTCTTGCCGCGATTCTCCATCTGCCAGGACTGGGCCGCGCCCTTGGAGATCACCGAAAGCACGGCCTCCCCATCAAGGCCCGCGCGCTGCGCAAAGGTGAGGGCCTCGCTGAGGCCCTGAAGCACCCCAGCGATACAAATTTGGTTCACCATTTTCGCGAGCTGCCCACTGCCCACCGGGCCGAGGCACCGCGCCGCTCGGGCATAGGGCGCGAAGACAGGCTCCGCTCGAGCAAAGTCCGCTTCGTCGCCCCCCACCATGATAGTCAGAGCGCCGTTTTCCGCCCCGGCCTGGCCACCGGACACGGGGGCATCGAGGAACCCTGCCCCCTGGGCGGCGCAAGCGGCCCCCAATTCTCGGGCGAGGGCCGCCGAAGCCGTGGTGTGATCGACGAGCAAGGCGCCCTGCTCGAGCCCTGCTAAAACCCCATCGTCTCCATAGAGAACGCTGCGTACGTCGTCATCGTTGCCAACGCACAGGGCGACCAGTTCAGCGCCGGCAGCGGCCGCCCGAGGGGTTAGGGCGACCTGACCTGCATACTGGCTTTGCCAGGCGTCGGCCCGAGCCCCGGTCCGGTTGTAAACGGTGACATCGAAGCCGGCCTTAGCCCAATGGCCGGCCATGGGAAAGCCCATTACCCCAAGCCCCACGAAGGCAACTTTTGTCATTGTTCTCTCCCTAAGCGAAGGACGCAGGACGGCCCGCCCGCCCTGCGCTAAACTAGCCGTTTTCCAGCGGGGGAATCCGCCATGAGCGATGCATCTTGCCACGCCTTAGACCTGCCTGCCCTTGCGGATGAAGCCCTGGGCAAGGACCTGGCCAAATACTTTGGGAAGTGCCGAGAAAAGCTGGGCTTCGTGCCGAACGTACTTCAGGCCTACGCGTTCAATGCGGAGAAGCTCAGCGCGTTCATCACCTTCTACAACGATCTCATGCTCGCCGATTCCCCCCTGAGCAAGCTCGAGCGGGAGATGATCGCCGTGGTGGTCTCATCGAAGAATCACTGCTACTACTGCCTGGCCTCCCACGGCGCCGCGGTGCGCGAGCTTTCCGGCAACCCGCTCCTTGGGGAGCAACTTGCCATGAACTATCGCGCTGCAGCCTTAAGCCCCAAACATAAGGCCATGCTGGCCTTTGCAGAACAACTCACCCTAGCCCCGGACAGCCTGGACGATGATGACCGCGCCAACCTTCGGGAGGCGGGCTTCAGTGAGCGCGCTATTTGGGACATCGCCGCTGTCGCGGCCTTTTTCAATATGACCAATCGCCTTGCCGCAGCCATCGAGCTTCGGCCCAACGATGAGTACCATTACCAGGCGCGTAGCGCCTCCAAGAAATAAGGACCCACGTTATGAGTACGCCCCTCGGCGCCACCTTTGAAACCAGCGCAGGCACCATCAAGGTGGTGTTCTTCCCGGAACAGGCACCCGTTACCGTCGCCAACTTTGTGAATTTGGCGCAGCACGGCTTCTACAACGGCTTAAGCTTTCACCGTGTGATCCCCGATTTCATGATTCAGGGTGGTTGCCCCCTGGGCACGGGCACGGGCGGACCCGGCTATCGCTTTGAAGATGAATTTGATGCGAGCCTTCGCCATGACCGCCCGGGTCGCCTGTCCATGGCCAATGCCGGCCCGGGCACCAACGGAAGCCAATTCTTCATCACCCATGTGCCCACGCCTTGGCTGGACGATGCCCATTCCATCTTTGGAGAAGTCTGTGGCGAAGAGGACCAAGCGGTGGTGAACGCCATTGGCCAGGGCGACCGCATCGAATCGATCACCATTACGGGCGATGCCGCGGCGCTGCTCGAAGCTCAGAGCGACCGCATCGCGAGCTGGGATGCCGCGCGCGGCTAAACCGATGAGCAAACGGGTCCTTCGTCGAGGGGCCTCAAGAAACGAAAAGGCCCCGCCGGCGTAACGCCTCGGGGCCTTCTTCTTAGGACCGCGGAGCCGCGCTTCTAGCTTTCGCTTTCCGGCGCATGGACCCGCACTGCGAGCACGTCCCGCTTCACCCCATGAAGCACCCCGTTTGCCGTCGATCCGAGCAATAGGCCAAGACCATGGCGCCCGTGGGTGCCGATGACAATCAAGTCGGCGTCGAGGTCCCGCGCGACCCGTTGAATTTCCGTGGCGGCGTGACCGATAGGCGTGAACTGGCGTGCCTCTGGAACCCCAAGCACGGCGCCTAAGTCCTTCAACTTCTTTTCCGCATGGGCCGAGGCCTGCTGTTCTAAGGTCGCCATTTGCTCAGAAAAATCACCTGCAAGGCCTACGGCGCCGAAACCTCCGTAGACGTGTTCGATCGGGCGTACCACGTGCACCAGAGCCAAGTGATCCCCCACGCCGGCTATGGCCATGGCCTTATCGATGACCTGCTGGCTTTCATCGGACAGATCAATTGCCACCAGAATATTCTTATAGACGCTCATGCCGTTCCCCTTCTTGGATTTAGCCCACTACCTTTTCATTAGGCCTGACCCAGGGCCGTTCCGCTATGACTTGAGTCAAGGGGGTGGAAGGCCTAGCCAAAGCTGGGAAAAGCCCCCCGACCGCTCAAGCTCCTGGCCGAGCGCTGCCAACGCCGAGGGAGAAAGCGGGTAAAGCCCGCCCTGTTGATGATCGAGGAGGTGAATGGGCCGCGCCAGGGCCTGGAGCGATCGCTGGAGGTCCGTAATGCGCTGACCCAGCCGCGCAAGCCCTGCGGGCCAGAACTCCACCAGCAGTCGAGCGTGGGGGTGGCGCCGCAACGTTTCCCGAAACCCCGCGAGCACCATCACCTCGCTACCCTGCGTATCGATTTTCAGGAAGTCCAGGCGCCCAAGGGCCAGAGCGTCCCCAGACCAGAGCGGCACCGCTGCCAGCGCTCCGGGGCTGCCCTCGGGGACCCGAGCCGTATCCCCCTGATTGGAGCCATGGCGCCGAAAAGTTGCCGTGCCCCGCGCCTCCCCCAGGGCGCAGGGCAAACTCCTAAGATGAGGTAAATCCTCGCCATTGGCTTTTAGAAGCTGAAAGTTTCGCGGATCGGGCTCAAAGGCGTAGACCCGGCCCGAAGGCCCCACGCGGCAGGCCGCCCAAACGGCGTGCCATCCTAGGTTGGCCCCCGCATCCACCACGACCGCACCGGGCCCCAGGGCACGAAGAAACAAGGCGCTTTCCACCGCTTCCCAGGTGCCGTCTCGACGCAGCACGTCGCTTACCAGCTCCCCGGAGCCGTGGAGGCAAAAGGAACGGTCAGGGAGCCCCGCAAGGGGCGATGAAAAGGTCTCGTGGTGTTCTGCCATGCTGCCCCTAGACCCCCATGCTGCAGCTGGGTAGCCTTCCGAAAACGTCGAAAGAGCGCCCCATGAGCGAATCCCCCCCGCCAGCCTATCAGGACTTGCCCAGCGTTTCGGCCCTGCTTGAAAGCGCGCCCAGCGCCGCCCTTCTTCGGCGCTGGGGTCATCAACTTACGAAGGACGCTCTCCAGACGGTCTTGGGCGCGGCCCGCAGCACCATGGCGAGCGGCGTCCCGGCGCCGACAGCGATTGCCCTCCTGGCGGCCGCCGACGCGCACCTCGAGCAGCGCACGGCGCGCGGGCCGCGCCCCGTTTTGAATCTCAGCGGCACCCTCCTCCACACCAATCTCGGCCGAGCGCCCTTAAGCCCAGCGGCCATGGCCGCCGTGGCCGCGGCCGCAGGGCCCGTGGACTTAGAGTTTGATCTGCGCAGCGGCAAACGCGGCCAACGCGATGCCGCCTCGGAAGCACTCCTCTGTGCCCTCACGGGCGCCGAGGCCGCGGCGATTGTGAACAACAACGCAGCGGCCGTACTCCTAGTACTCAATACCTTCGGGCTAGGGCAGGAAGTGATCGTTTCCCGCGGAGAGCTCGTAGAAATCGGCGGCAGCTTCCGCATTCCCGACATCATGGCCCGTGCGGGGGCACGCCTTCGCGAGGTAGGGACCACCAATCGAACCCATCTTCGCGATTATGCCGACGCCCTTGGCTCCGACACGGGTCTGCTGATGAAGGTCCACCCCAGCAACTATGCGCTCGTGGGCTACACTAGCGAGGTCTCCCTCGCGGCGCTTGCACAGCTTGGAAAGGCCCAAGGCATCCCGACGGCCTATGACCTGGGCGCGGGGAGCCTCCTGGACCTTCGCCGCTATAACCTACCCGAAGAACCCCGGCCCCAAGACGCCCTTAAGGCCGGCATTGACGTCGTTACCTTCTCCGCGGACAAGCTCCTTGGCGGGCCCCAAGCTGGACTGCTCGTTGGCTCTCGCAAGGCCATCACGGCCCTTCGAAAAAACCCGCTTTATCGAGCGCTTCGAGTCGATAAGCTGCGTCTCGCCGCTCTCCGGGAAACGCTTGTGCAATGGGACCGACCGGAGCCGGAAAAGCATCTCCCGACCCTCGCCTATCTGCTGCGGCCACGGCGCGAGCTCTCTGCCCTTGCCGAGGCGCTTCTTGATCCCGTGCAGGAACGCCTGGGCGACGGCTGGGCTGTCCGTGTCGTGCCCCTGGAAAGCCAGGTGGGCAGCGGGGCCCAACCCGCTACGCGGTTGGAAAGCGCGGGCCTTGCGCTGCGCCCGACCCAAGGCGGCCCGGGCGCTGCGCTAGAAGGCTTGGCCGCGGCGCTCCGCGCTCTGCCCTTGCCCGTACTCGGCCGTATCGCCGACGGAGCGCTCCTGCTTGACCTGCGCACGCTGGATGCGCCCGAGACGCTCCTTAAGACCCTCGCCGAGCTGCCCCGGACCGAGCCGTGATCGTTGCCACTGCGGGCCACGTCGACCACGGGAAAACCGCGCTCGTGCGCGCCCTCACCGGGGTCGAGACCGATCGCCTTGGGGAGGAGCAGCGCCGAGGCCTCACCATCGAACTCGGCTATGCCTACGCTTCCCGGGGCGAGCGCCGCTGGGGCTTTGTCGATGTTCCCGGGCATGAACGATTCATGGCCACGAGCCTTGCGGGCCTGGCTGCGGCGCGCCTCGCTCTGCTCGCCGTGGCCGCTGACGAAGGGCCTAAGCCCCAAACGGAAGCGCACCTAAGGTGCCTGCAGGGCCTCGGTTTTACCCGGCTCGTGGTGGCCCTCACCCGGCGGGATCGCGCAACCCTCGCACAGCTCGCGGCTACCCAAGCGGCTCTGGCGCCCCTGCTTTCCCGCCACGGTTTCGCCGACGCGCCCCAAGTGGAGACAGCGCTTCCCGCGCCGGAAAGCTTTGAGGCGCTTTGGTTAGCGCTGGAGGCAAGCGCCGAAGATTTGCGGGAAGATCCATTCCGCAGCGAAGCACCACCGCGCGTCGCGCTAGACCGCGCTTTCAGCCTGCCCGGCGTAGGGCCGATCGCGACGGGCCTGGTCTTTTCCGGAACCCTCCAGGCCGGTCAAACCCTTACCCTACTGCCTGCTGGCCAGCCCCTACGCCTGGCCAGCTTAAGAGCGCTGGACGCGGAAGCCGAGCGCGCCGATCCTGGGGATCGGGTGGCCCTGCGCTTACCGGACGCCCCACTGGCGCGCATCAAACGCGGCAGCTGGCTAGCCGCCCTGCCGAATCACCCCTGCACCCGTCGTT
>JADHNU010000060.1 GCA_016779325.1 Pseudomonadales bacterium | reverse complement strand
ATCGAGCGCCGCTTCCGGGAACGCTTCGCCGCCGGGGCCCTGAACTGGGACCGGGTGCCCCTCATGGTGAAGGGCATGCACTACGGCATTAAGCAGATGCGCAAGGAAACGGCCCTGGGCCGGCTGATCTCTAAGGTGACGGGCTTCACTCCGGAGAACTTGCCCAAGGGCCCGGACCGGGTGCTCGCCATCGTCGAGCCCCTGGAAGCGGAACTGGGCCGGGCCGTGCGCCGGCTCACGCCCGAGGTGCGCCTGCGCTTACAGCGAGGCGACGCCTTCGCCCTCCGGGCCTGGCTTGAGGATCCCGCGCTGCGCACCCAGGTGAATCAACTCCTGCCCCTGCGCTGGCTGGGAGACGGGGGCCTGGGCGGGGGCTGCACGGAAGCCGGGAGCGGCGTAGACTCGACACCGATTAATTCACACGAATGAGGGAGACACCCGTGGCAGCAACGGAAGCTTGGATTATCGATACGGCCCGCACCCCCCGGGGCATTGGCAAGCAGGGCAAGGGCGCCCTCGCCCACCTGCACCCCCAGCACCTGGGCGCAACGGTGCTGAAGGCCCTGGAGGCCCGGAACAATCTGAACACGGCGGAAGTGGACGACGTGATCTGGGGCACGAGCTCCCAGAAGGGCAAGCAGGGCGCGTGCCTTGGCCGCATGTCCCTTCTGCTGGCAGGCTGGAACACGGCCGCCAGCGGCGTCACCCTAGACCGCTTCTGCGGCTCGGGCATCACCTCCGTGAACATGGCCGCGGCCAGCATCATGGCCGGCATGGAAGACTGCGTGGTGGCCGGTGGCACGGAAATGATGTCCTACACGGCCACCCAAGGCGGCGGGCTCCTTGATGCAGGCAACATGAGCCTGCGGGATCTCCAGCCCCAGTGGCACCAGGGCATCTGCGCCGACCTCATCGCCACCCTCGAAGGCATTAGCCGGGAAGATGTGGACGGCCTGGCCTACCAAAGCCAGCAGCGCGCCAAGGTGGCCATCGAAGAGGGCCGCTTCGCTAAGTCCGTGGTACCGGTCTACAACGAAGACGGCACCCTGGCCCTCGACCATGAGGAATTCCCCCGGCCCCAAACGACCCTCGAAGGGCTGTCCCAGCTCCCCGCGGTCTTCGAAAACTTCATGGGCATGCCCGTGGATGAGACCGGCGAAACCTTCGACCAGCTCGTGAAGCGCGCCTACCCGGACCTGAAGGTCAACCACGTGCACCACGCGGGGAACTCCTCCGGCGTGGTGGATGGCTCCGCGGCCATCCTCCTGGCCTCCCCGGCGTACGCCAAGGCCCAGGGCTGGAAGCCCCGGGCGAAGATTCGCGCCATGGCCAACGCCGCGGGCAGCCCCCAGCTCATGCTGAACGAGCCCGTCCCCGCCGCAAAGAAGGTGCTGAAGAAGGCCGGCATGGCCATTCACGACATCGACCTCTTCGAGATCAACGAAGCCTTCTCCGTGGTGGCCTTTAAGTTCATCCGCGACCTGGGCCTCGACCCGGCCAAGGTGAACGTGAACGGCGGCGCCATGGCCCTGGGCCATCCCATTGCCGCCACGGGCTCCGTACTCATTGGCACCGTGCTCGACGAGCTCGAGCGCCAGGACAAGGCCACGGGCCTGGTCACCATGTGCGCGGCCGGCGGCATGGCCCCGGCCATCATCATCGAGCGCGTGTAAGCGCCTCCCCCGGGGCGGCGCCTTTTAGGCCCGCCCCACCCGAAAAGCCCCAGCCCCCGTGCTGGGGTTTTTTTTGGCCCCGTCGTAGACTCGGTAGGCGATTTTTTTAACGCATTGAGGGAGCGGGTTATGGCAGCAACGGAAGCTTGGATTATTGATACGGCGCGGACGCCCCGGGGCATTGGCAAGCAGGGCAAGGGCGCCCTTGCCCACCTGCACCCCCAGCACCTGGGCGCGACGGTGCTGAAGGCCCTGGCGGCCCGGAACAATCTGAACACGGCGGAAGTGGACGACGTGATCTGGGGCACGAGCTCCCAGAAGGGCAAGCAGGCCTCCTGCCTTGGCCGTATGTCCCTCCTGCTGGCAGGCTGGAACACGGCCGCCAGCGGCGTCACCCTAGACCGCTTCTGCGGCTCGGGCATCACCTCCGTGAACATGGCCGCGGCCAGCATCATGGCCGGCATGGAAGACTGCGTGGTGGCCGGCGGCACGGAGATGATGTCCTACACGGCCACCCTCGGCGGCGGCCTCATGGATGCGGGCAACATGACCCTTCGGGACGTCCAACCCCAATGGCACCAGGGCATCTGCGCCGATCTCATCGCCACCTTCGAAGGCATTGGCCGGGAAGACGTGGACGGCCTGGCCTACCAGAGCCAGCAGCGCGCCAAGGTGGCCATCGACGAAGGCCGCTTCGCCAAGTCCGTGGTGCCCGTTTATAACGAGGACGGCACCCTGGCCCTCGACCATGAGGAGTTCCCCCGGCCCCAGACGACCCTCGAGGGGCTATCCCAGCTGCCTTCGGTCTTCGAGAAGTTCATGGACGTCCCCGTGGACGACACGGGAGAGACCTTCGACCAGCTGGTGCGCCGCGCCTACCCGGACGTGAAGATCAACCACGTGCACCACGCGGGGAACTCCTCCGGCGTGGTGGATGGCTCCGCGGCCATCCTCCTGGCCTCCCCGGCGTACGCGAAGGCCCAGGGCTGGAAGCCCCGGGCGAAGATCCGCGCCATGGCCAACGCCGCGGGCAGCCCCCAGCTCATGCTGAACGAGCCCGTTCCCGCCGCAAAGAAGGTGCTGAAGAAGGCCGGCATGTCCCTAAACGACATCGACCTCTTCGAAGTGAACGAAGCCTTCTCTGTGGTGGCCTTTAAGTTCATTCGGGACCTGGGCCTCGACCCGGCCAAGGTGAACGTGAACGGCGGCGCCATGGCCCTGGGCCATCCCATTGCCGCCACGGGCTCCGTGCTCATTGGCACGGTGCTCGACGAGCTTGAGCGCCAGGACAAGGCCACGGGCCTCGTGACCATGTGCGCCGGCGGCGGCATGGCGCCGGCTATCATCATCGAGCGCGTGTAAGCGCCGCGCTTGCGTTGCCAGGGGGCCGCGCCCGTGTAGGGTGGGGCCCCTAGGCGTCACACGAACTTGAAAGACAGCCGCGTGCGCCATAGCGCAGGGTCCGATGACGTCTCCGGACCCACTTCATAATGCTCGGTTCGCGCCACCCAGGACGCCCCCGGCGTTCCCCGCTCTAGATCCCAAGCGAGCCCCGCTTGCTCACCCCAGCGGAGGAACGCGGCGGTGCCGGCTTGAAGCCCCTCATAGGGGCCTTCGATAACCGTTTCTGCGTAGCCTCCCGAGGGTAAGCAGTCGGTGAAAAAGGGGCTTGGCGCAAGCAGCGCCTCCTCCGTTGGGAATCCGACCTCCAGCGTCATCTCCCCATCCATAACCATCTGCCGATAGCGCACGAGCGCCGGACCACTGGGCACTTCTCCCTGGGCAGCCAGCGCCGCCGCAACGGCCTCAAGCGCCTTCGCCGTGGGTGCCCAGCGCTTAGGCCCGATGCAAGGCGCCGACTAGCGCAGCCAAGCGCGCCACCGCGCCGTAGGACTCCTCGGGCCGCAGGGCCTCGGAGTCGTCTCCGAAGTCCGTTTCGCCCGCCGTCTGCACCAGGAGCCCATCGCGCCGGGGGTAGACCGAGGCCTTGGCCTCCCGGGAACGCAGGCCATAGTTCAGGCCTTGCTCGGGGATGAGCTTAGCCGTCTGGCCGCGCACGGGCGTGAGCGTTTCGTCCCCAAGGAGGCGCCGGGCGCCATAGCCCGTGCAGTTCACCACCACGGGGGCATCGAGGCGGGCGAAGTCCTCCGGGCCGGCCAGCTCGGCGGTGACGATGCGTCCTCCCCGGCCTTCGAAATCATCCAGGAGCAGCCGAGAATAGCTGCTGATGTTGAAGAGCATCAGGCTGCGCTGCCGCACATGGGCGGCGGGGAAGGGATGGCCCTTCGCCAGGGTTCGAGGCGCGGGGGCCAGCTCCGGGGCGAGGTCTTGGGAGAAATGGGGGTATGCGGGCTCGTTCAGGCTGCCATGGGCGCCCACTTCCGTGAAGGGCGTGTCGGCCATCTCGAACATGGTGGTGTATTCGATGGGGTCACCGGGCTGCCCAAGGAAGGTCTGGAAACGGCGATGGGAGGCCCGGGCCATGCGCAGCCATTGGGGCGCGAAGGCGTCGCCGTGCTCCGCGGTGCAAATGCGCGAGTCCGGAGACCACACGCCCGTGGCATAGGAGGACCGCACGTAGGGGGGCCGTTCCTTCGCATAAATGGTGACGGCATAGCCACGGCGCTGCGCCAGCAGGGCCGTGGTCAGGCCGATGGCGCCGCAGCCGACGATGGCCAGGGGCGCCGGGGCCGCCGTGGGCACGAGGGCCAGGGCCTCCGCCGCACTGCCCCAGGATAGGGACCAGCCGCTACCCCCATGGCCGTAGTTGTGAACGACCGTCTTGCCCGCGAGCGCTTCCCGCTCGATGCGCGGGCCCACAGCGCGGAAGGGACGGGTACAGACGTTGATCGCCACGATGCGATCCTGGGCCAAGGTAAAGGGCTTAAGCGCCCCAAAGCCCGGCACCCAAGGGCTTGGGGGCAGGGCGGGCGCACCCATCATGGCCCCCGCGGGCATGCCCAGCCCCGCGCCCGCCAGCAACCCTGCGCCCCCAAGGCCCTTCAGCAATGCCCGCCGTCCAAAGGCGTCCGTCATGGTCGATGCTCCGGCAAATTCCTGCGCTCCCGACCCCAGCCTAGCCCAGCCGCGCCCCGTTTTGTACGGGGGTATCGGGCACGGCCAACACCACAGCGCCGTCTTCCCGGTAAAAGCCCGTGATCAAGCACTCTGAGCGGATGGGGCCAATCTGCTTGGGGGGAAAATTCACCACCCCCATCACCTGCCGGCCCACGAGCACCTCCGGCGTATAACAGTCGGTGATCTGGGCGCTCGATTTGAGCACGCCAATCTCCGGGCCAAAATCCACCCACAGCTTGATGGCCGGGCGACGGGCTTCGGGAAAGGGCTCGGCCTGCACCACCGTCCCCGCGCGCAGCTGTACCTTCTCAAAATCGCCCCAGCTAATTTCTTCCATGGCCCTCTCCTACGTCCTCTTGAACCGCGCCCTGGCATAAGGTGAATTTCGCCACAAAGCAGCGAAACCCACTCATCACCATGAAACCTCTGACTGCCCCGGGGGCATCAAAGCGCTCGAAATAATCAGCAACTCTTTGATTTTATGGACTAAAGACTGAAATATAGCTCGCCGCGAAAAGCTGGCACGACCCTTGTAATAGCTAAAGGGACACTTTTCATCATGGCTAAAAAGGACACCGGAAATGGCCTACTCCTATCGCGACCGCACGGCCTGTGAGCACCGCGGTTTCTATCGGAACCCCTATCACGGCTGGGTGGCCGGGGTTTGCGCAGGCTTCGCCGAGCGCATGGGCATCTCCCCCATCTGGCTCCGGCTGCTGGCGCTCTTCGGCCTCTTCACCGCCACCACGCTCACCGTGCTGGCCTACCTGGCCGCCTGGGTGCTGCTCGACCGCCGCTGCAGCTGCTAAACGCAAGCGCCCGCGCCAGCGCCTTCCCCTTCCGCCCCGCGGCGCCCCGACCCGGGGTCCCTCGTCCGGGGCGGCTTTTTACGCCGGCCTAGCGCTGCTGCGCCAAGGCCTGGAAGTCCTCTGCAAGATCCCGCAACTTGCCGGCAAGGCGCTCGCGCTGAAGTGCATTGAGGCTGCGGAGGAATGCCGGGAAAAAGGCGCTATAGGCCGGATCGTTCTGGGTCCGCTGAGCGGCGTACTCCGCCGTGTAGAAGGCCTGCCGGTACCCCAGAAGCACGGGAAGAGCCGCCGCAAACCAGGGCGTATGGCGACGCTCCAGGGCCGCGAGGAACTCGCCCTGCCAGGCGCGGCGATAGGCCATCCAGGCGGCGTTGTCGGGGCGGATGCGCTCGCTCAGCTCGGCAATGGCAACCCCCTGGGCCGGCGTCAGCGGCCCTACCCACTCGGTGAGGCCCTCCTCCAGCGCGTCCGCCCAGGCCGCACGCTGGGCCGCTAGGGTAAGACCTTCATAGTCCTCGTTGAGATCGGCGTCGTCCTCCGCAAAGCGCGCGGGCAAGGCCGCCACCTGCTCGTCCGTCAGGCTCCGAAGCAGGGTTAGGGACGGCGGCGCGAAGGCGCGGGTGATTTCGGCGACGTCCCGGCGCAGGTCCGCCTCAAGCTGGTCTACCTGCCCGGGGGCAACGGCGTCGTCTTCCACCGCCAGGGCCAGGGCGTCGAGGGCTTCCGCCCAGCCCGGCAGCTGGGCTTCCCGGTGCCAGGCCAGCACGGGCGTGAGGTCTTCCCGGAAGGCGCCCCGCTGCGCCCCCGTAAGCCCCAGCAGGCTGTCGGCCCGCCAAGCGATCAGCCGATCGGCGTTGTTGTAGAGGCGCTGGGTGCTGCAGCCCGATGCCAGCAGCCCCAGCGCCAGAAGCAGAACCGCCCTAGAGCGAAAGGCCTGGGGCACAGTCACCCTCCAACTCGCGGATCCAACCTTCGATGAGCGCGACCCCCTCCTCATGCACCAGGCTGCGGCCGAGCTCGGGCATCATGATGCCCGGATCATCGTGGCCCAAACGAAAGGCCAAGATGGACGCCTCGGGCTGCCCAGGCCACACGTCGTAGGCGCGCCCCCCAGAACCGCGCCCCGCGGCCACGGGCGTTTTGCAGCGCCCCCGGCCCTGCTCGCTGGCCGTAATCCGCAGATCCAGCCCCGCCGTATCCGCCGCCCCCGTATCGCTATGGCAGTGCGCGCAGTTGGCATCGAGGTACGCATGCGCCGCCGCCGCACCGCGTGACCCCGCCGGCACCCAGGGCGTAACCGGGCTTGACGCGACCCAGCCGGCCTGTTGCCAGACCGCATACTGGCTCCGTCCATCGGCAAAGCTATGCGCAGCCAGATTGCCCGGCTTCGGTCCGATAGGTTTGAGGACCTTCGTGCCCATAGCCGTTTCATGGCACCCAGCGCACTGATTCTTATCGGGAATGAGATAGGGGAAGGTCTTGCCCGCTTCCGCGGTGAGCGGGACAAGGGCCCCCGCCGGGGCCAGGAAGGCCTCCGTCCCCGCCGCATTCCACTGATAGGAAACCGCCTCCCAACCGCTGGCTTGGTGGCGGAGCACGCGCGTTTCCACCAGCCGCACGCGAGCCCGCGGAAAGCCCGCCTCCGCCGCGGCCAAGGCCGGCGCCGCGGTGGTCTGCACCCTACCCCCCGACCCCTCGGGATAGGCAAAGGTTTTGGTGATGATCGTCCCCACGGGAAAGGCTAGGGTTTCATCGTTCGAGACGACCGCGGCCGCGCCCCCCTCCGGCAGGGAGATCGTCCGATATTTCCAGGCGTAATCGCTAAAGAGGGGGTGCGCGAGGGTGTAGGCGAAGCCCGCCACGGGCCGGAGCGGGTTCTCTTCGGAGGCGAGCACGGCCAGGTCCGACAGGCGCTCGGGCCAGGGGCCGTCCCGCACCGGCGACGCCGGCCCACAGCCGAGCAGCAAGGTGGCCACCACCACGAGCCCCGCCCCGGGCATTAGGCCTAAGCTCACTGCGCGCCGCCTCATTCCGCGCCGCTGAGGACCACCGGCGGCAAGGCCGGACGCTCACAGGCAAAGGGGGCGCCGGAGAAGTCTGGCGCGGCAAAGCCATTGGGCGCATCTAAGGCCACGGCGCCCAGCTCACCGTTGTCATGGGCGCACACCACGGGGCCCGCCTGCCCCGGGGCCTGGAACCCATCCCAAATAATGGCGGGCAGGGCCGGCAGGTTCGCCCCCGTTTTCAGCGCCAGGAGGGGCTCGGAATCCGGGGCATAGCCCGTGTTCTCGATGGTGTTGTGGTGCACGGAGATTTTCTCCGGGAAAGGATCGTAGTTCGGATCATCCAGCGGCCGACCGGTGATGAGGTAGCTCACCACCAGCACGGCAGCCGTTTGGTGATCGATGATTTCGTTCTCAAAGATCTCGATGTCGTCGTTGGAGTTCACCATGATGCCCGAGCCCGCCGGCACCGTGCCCACAATGTTCCCCTCCGGGGCAAAGTTCGCCGTGTTGTTATGGGCAAGGCGATTGCGAAACACCCGCGTTTGCCGCCCCCCCTGCACGGGCAGATCGGGCAGGTCGAAGACCAGAATGCCGCCCGTATTGTCGACCACGTTGTTCTCATAAACGTCGGCCTGCGTGCTGTTCTCGATCTCGATGCCGGCGACGTTAAAGGCCACTTCATTGCGCCGCACGATGATGTTCTTCGATTGGCCCACGTAGATGCCCGCATCGCTGGCCCCGATGGCCACGGAATCTTCTATGAGCACGCCTTCGCATTGCACGGGGTAAAGGCCATAGGCACCGTTCGTGCTCTTCGGCCCGCCGGTCCATTCCGTACGCACACCCCGGACCACCAGGTTTTTACACTGGTTCATCTTGATGGCGTCGCCCTTGGCATCGAGCACGGCGAAGCCTTCGAGGGTGACGTCCTCCGCCGCCACCAAAAGCCCCTCGGCGCCGGCAAGCTGACCCGCGAAATCGAGAATTGATTTCTCATGGCCAGCGCCCTTCAGGGTCACGCCGTTCACGCCCAGGGACAAACTGCGATCGAAGGTGAAATGCCCTTCGGGAATGGTGATCGTGCTGCCCGGCTCTGCGGCCAGGAGCGCTTCCCGCAGGGCCTGGGCCGGATCGGTCGGCGGCGCCTCCGTACAGGCCGCCAAGGCCACGACCAGGAGGAGCGCAAGCCCCGAAAAGTTAGACCATTTCATGCTGATTGACTCCCCTCCCAACGGGCAACGCCCCAGAACCCTGAGCTTTGCGAGCTTGGGCGGGGAGGTCAAGGTTTTGGGCGCTTTTCCCGCTCGGCGGGGGGGTGATGGTCGTCAGGGCCCGCCTCTTGGGCTCGCTCCCAGGCGCGAAAGGCCGCGAGGTCATCGCCTAAGCGCTTAAGCACCCACCCGAGGATGGCCGCATCGTCGATAAAGCCGAGGGCCAAAATCGGATCCGGAATGAGATCGAGGGGCATCAGCCAGTACAGCAGCGCTGCGGCGACGGCGGTCATCACCCCCTGGGGGAGGGCCGGATAACGACCAAACGCGGTAGCGTCCAGGAGGCGTAGCAAGGTTTTGAGATCATCGCCGAGCTTGGCCAGGGGGCCCGCATCGCCATCCCGCCGCGCCCGGAGCTCTGCCAGCACCGCTTTGAGGGCATTTTTATCGGCGGCCAGCTTGGCCCCGCGCTTCGCAAAAAGGCGCAGGCCCCGGGGCCAGGGGTCAAAGGCCATGACGCACCCTCTATGTCGGGTATGGACTTGCAAGTTTACGTGATGTAGGGCCCCGAGGCTGTGGATAACTTCGTTGATAACTTTTTCCGTGCCCAAGCTTGGCGCAGTGCCTTTTGGGGTGCGCTTTCGCCATGAAAAATTGGACAAAACGTAAACATGTTTTTTTTCAATAACTTGGAGCGTTTAATAAAAATGCAATATTAAGGTTTCGCCCTATCCACTTCTGATCTAAAGCAGTTGGGCCCGTGTGCATAACTAAAAATGCCCCGCGGTAAGCAAATACTTACGCAGCAGCCCCCGGCTCTGGCCCCCTAGGTGCGATTATCCTAGACAAAGCTTTAGAGCAAGGGTTTTTTTATGCATGCGGATCGCGCACCACCATGAGGCGGAGCTCAGTCATGTCTTCCATGGCAAAGCGCACCCCCTCGCGCCCTAGCCCCGAGTCCTTCACCCCCCCATAGGGCATGTTGTCGACCCGATAGGAGGGCACATCGCCAATCACCACGCCCCCCACCTCCAACCGATCCCAGGCCCGCTGCGCCTTGTAGAGATCGCGAGTAAAGATGCCCGCCTGCAGCCCAAACTTGCTGCGATTAACGGCGGCCAGGGCTTCATCGAAGTCGGAGAAGCGCTGGAGGTTGGCCACGGGGCCAAAGGCTTCCTCCGTATTCACGCGGCAGCGCTCCGGTACGTTTTCCAGCAGGGTCGCATCGAGCATGGCCCCCTCGCAGGCGCCGCCGCAGAGGAGTGTCGCGCCGTCCGCCACGGCCTCGTCAATCCAGCCTTTAAGCCGCGCGGCCTCCTTCACGGAAATCATGGGCCCGATGAAGGTTTCCCGATCCTTCGGATCCCCTTTCTTCAGGGCCTTCGTTGCCGCCACGAGCTGATCTCGAAAGGCGTCGTAGATGCGATCATGAACGAGAATGCGCTGTACCCCGATGCAGGACTGGCCGGACTGGTAGAACGCCCCAAAGACCACCCGTTGCACGGCGTCCGCCAGGTCGGCGTCCTCATCAACGATGACCGCCGCATTGCCACCCAGCTCTAGCACCACGGGCTTCTTGCCTGCCCGCGCTTTCAGATCCCAGCCCACGGCGGGCGATCCGGTGAAGGACAAGAGCTTGAAGCGCTCGTCGGTGGTGAACAGATCGGCCCCGTCGCGGCGGCAGGGCAGGATGGAGAAGGCCCCGGCAGGCAGATCCGTCTCCGCCAGAATCTCGCCGATGACGATGGCCCCGATGGGGGTCAGGCTCGCGGGCTTCAGGACAAAGGGGCAGCCCGCCGCAATCGCCGGGGCCACCTTGTGGGCCGCTAAATTCAGGGGGAAATTAAAGGGGCTAATAAACGAGCAGGGGCCGATGGGCACGCGCTTGAAGAACCCCTGATAGCCCCGGGCCCGGGGGCTGATATCCAGCGGCATAATCTCCCCGCCAAGGCGCGTGCACTCTTCTGCCGCCACCACGAAGGTGTCGATAAGCCGGGTGACCTCCCCCTCCGCGTCCTTGATGGGCTTTCCCGCCTCGATGCAGAGGGCTTCCGCCAGCTCGTCAAAGCGTTCCCGGAAGCGCTTCACGCAATGCTCAAGGACGGCTTTACGTTCGTAGCTGGCGAGCCGGGCCATGGGCTCGGCGGCAGCCTCCGCCGCGGCAATGGCCCGGTCGATATCCTCCGCCGACGCCATGGCCACGCGCGTGGCCACCGCGCCGCTGTATTTGTCGATGACCTCGAGATCAAGGTTGGGCATCTCCGCCCGGTTCGCAAGGTAGAACGGGTAGCTTTCCCGAAGCATGGGCCTCTCCCTGTCAGCGGCGTTAAATGGCGACGGCGATGTTGCCGAGGCGCTGGGTGAGGAGCCGGTTTTCCCGATAATCAATGGGCACCACCACGAGGCTCGGCCCCGGCGTCTCGAAGGACTTGGCCAACTCGCTCTGGAGATCGGCGCTGCGGGTGACATGGAAGCCGTTCCAGCCGAAGGCCGAGGCCAGCTGCATCCAGTCCGGATTGCCGAAATCAAGATCGGTGTGCCGGCCGAAGTGGTTTTCCTGCTTCCACTTGATGAGACCGTAGCCCTTGTCCTCCCAC
>JADHNU010000059.1 GCA_016779325.1 Pseudomonadales bacterium | reverse complement strand
CCACGCCCCGCTGACCCGAGGCGCGCATACTCATGCTTTTTCGCTACCCTGGCAGGTTCGACCGATGCGCCAGGGGTGGGGAGACGGGCCTAAGCTAGGCCGCCGCCTCCGCCGTGGCACGGGCCCAGCGATAATCCGCCTTCCCGTTGGGTGCACGCTGCACCTGAGGCACCGCCACAAAGGCCTTGGGCACCTTGTAGCCAGCAAGCTGGGACCGCACATAGGCCCGCAGCGTTTCGTCATCCAATTCCGCGCTCGGGTTCGTGAGGGCGTAGACCGCCACCACCCGATTGCCGAGGCGCTCGTCGGGCAGCCCGACCACGAGGCAGTCCGCCACGGCGTCGTGGCGCTTCACCGCCTCTTCCACCTCTTCCGTGTAGACCTTCTCGCCCCCCGTATTAATGCACTGGGAGCCGCGCCCAAGCAGCGTAATCGTGCCGTCCGCCTCCACCCGGGCGAAATCCCCAGGGAAGCTATAGCGCACGCCGCCCACCACCCGGAAGGTGCGGGCGGACTTCTCAGGATCCTTGTAGTAGCCAAGGGGCACGAGCCCGGCGGTGGCCACCAGGCCCACCTCATCACTGCCCGGGGTAACCTCCCGGTCGTCCTCCGTGAACACCTTCACGTTCTCGCCCAGGGCAAAGCGCGCCGTCGTCGCGGGCATGTCCCGGGTGGCCACGGAGGAGCCCATGGAGCCCTCCGTCGAGCCCATGGCGTCGTAGAGCATGAAATCCTTATGGCGATGGAGCCCCGCCTTCACCTCCTGGGACCACATCACCCCAGAGGAGCTGATCAGCGCGAGGCGATCGAGCGCATAGGGGCGCCCGGCGGCTTCTGCCGCATCAAGGGCCGCCACCATGGGCCGGGCGAAGGCGTCGCCGACGATGGTGAGATCGGTTACCCCTTCGTCATCGACGGTGCGGAAGAGATCGTCCGGGTCGAAATGGGCCGTGCGCTTCGTCACCACGCTGCCTCCACAGAGGAGCGGAATAATGGTGCCAATCCACATGCCCGTGCCGTGCATCTGCGGGCAGGCCGGCACGCTGACGGGGCTGGCGCCGGCGGCCTGAAGGGCCTGGGCCTTGGCGACCAGGTCCGCCACGCTTTCCGCAGCCTCGAGGCCCCGAATCGCAAGGCCGCCGGCGGCCATGGCCGCGCAGAACGCGCCATTTTCGTACATGACGCCCTTGGGCATGCCCGTGGTGCCGCCGGTGTACAGCATATAAACGTCGTCCGCGGGGCGCGGTGCCCGAGGCGTGGCCGTCGCCGAGGCCAAGGCCGCTTCATAGGCCAGGGCGCCCGCCAGCGGCGGCGCCTCCGTGCCGTCATCGACCTGCAGGTAGAGCTTGACGCCGGGCAGGCGCGGCCGGATTTCCTCGATGCGCTCCGCAAAGCGGCTGTGGAACAGCACGGCTTCGGCGTCGGAGTTCTCCAGCAGATAAACGAGCTCGTCGGCCTGATAGCGGTAATTCACGTTGATGGGGCAGGCGCCCAGGCTGAAGGCGCCGAAGTGCGCCTCCGTATATTCATTGCAGTTCAGAAGATAAAGCCCCACCTTGGCGCCGGGGCCCAGCCCCGCGCCCTCAAAGACCGACGCCAGGCGCAGGGCCCGGTCCGCGAAAGCCGCCCAGCTCACCGTAACGCCCTCGCAGCGCAGGGCCGGCGCCTCCCCAAGGGCGCTTGCTAGCGCATGCCAAGCATTCGCAAAATGAAATTCCATGGACCCCAAGCCTCCCCGCTCGTGTGGAGTCATGACCTTAGCGGGGCCCCCGCGCGCCAGGCAAGGCGTTCTTTTGCCAGGAGTTTTTGCACGAAGGCTTCTCACCGTGATGATGAGACTCAAGCCGAAGGTAAAAGTTCCCGAAGTTTGCGTTATGCTCAAAAAAATTCGATTAGGGGGCGCGCACCATGAGTTTGAAAGTAATCGGGGCCGGCTTCGGCCGGACGGGCACGCTCTCGCTGAAGCTGGCCCTTGAGCAGCTGGGCTTCGGCCCCTGCTACCACATGGTGGAGGTCTTCAAGCACCCCACGCACATTCCCCTGTGGCGGAAAGCCCACGCCGGGGGCGCCACGGACTGGCCCGCCCTCTTTGCGGGCTACCAAGCCACGGTGGATTGGCCCTCCTGCAACCTCTGGGCGGAGCAGCTGGCCGCCTTCCCGGAGGCGAAGATCATCCTCTCCCGGCGCGACCCGGCGGCCTGGTATCGCTCCATCATGAGCACCATCTACCCCTCCAGCGCGGCCGCGGCGGCCAGCGACGATCCGGGCCAAAGGGCCTTCGGCGCCTTTGCCATGGAAGTGATTTGGGACCGGGTCTTTCAGGGCCGCCTGGACGATGAAGCCCACGTTTGCGCCACCTTCGAAGCACACAACGCCGCCGTGATCGCCGCGGCGCCGAAGGATCGGCTCCTCGTGTTCGAAGCCAGCGAAGGCTGGGGGCCCCTCTGTGATTTTCTCGGCGTGCCCGTACCGGAGACGCCCTACCCGCGCAGCAACTCCACGGAGGACTTCCAGAAGCATCGGGGGCCTCGGACCTAGGGCAACAGGAGCCAGGCCAGGAGCAGGGGCGTGGCCACGAGCGCAAGAAGCGTCTGCCCCGTAATCACCGCGGCCGTCGCCGGCCCATCGCCCCCAAGCTGCTGGGCCAGGATGTAGGCGGAGGTGGCCGTGGGCACGGCAAAGAGCATCAGCATCACCATCTGCAGGGGCCCGGGTACGCCCAGGAGGGTCGCCAGGCCCAGGGCCAGCACGGGCTTGAGCGCAAACTGCACGGCGCTGCTCACGACCACAGGCTCTAAATCTCCCACCCGGCGCGGCGCACGCAGGGCCGCCCCCACGGCCAATAGCCCCAGGGGCAGGGCCGCACTGCCCAGAAGCTTCAGGGCGTCGCCGAAGGCCGCGGGCAAGCCGCCAAGGGCCGCAAAGCCGCCCCCGGCGAGGCAGGCCAGAATCAGGGGATTGGTGCCCAGGGCTCGGACCACGGCGCCGAGCCCTTGGGAGGAGGCCTTCGCCCCTTCGCCCCAGCGGGCAAAGGCCAGCACGCACAGCACGTTGATCACCACAATCATGAGCGCCGCCAACCAGGCCAGCGGGGCCAGGGCTTCCTCCCCCAGGAGCCCCTCGGCCATGGCAAAGGACAGATAGGTGTTAAAGCGCACTCCACCCTGAAACAGGGCCGTGTAGCGGGGGCCGCTTAAGCGAGAAAAGAGGGGCCGGACGGCAAACAGCCCGGCGGCCACCAGCAGCACGGCCCCTACGGTGGCCAGGGCCGCGGACGCCAGGCCTTCGGGCAGGCCCTGGGCGCTGATGCGAGACACCAGCAAGGCCGGGAACAGCACGAAATAGGTGAGGCGCTCCACGGGCGGCCAGCTGCCATCGGGGGCAAGGCCACTGCGACGCAGGCCATAGCCCAGGGCGATGAGCAGCACGAGGGGCGCAAGCGCGCTCAAAACAAGGGACATGGGGGCGCCCTGAAACTGGATCGTGGCACGAAGTATAGCCCTTGCGCCGGGCCCACGGGCTCGCCACCCTAGGGCCGCTTGCGTGTTGACGTCGCCTAAGGAGCCCCCATGGCCCGCACCCCTGCCCGACCCCGCTTCACTGCCCTGATTCTAGCCCCTCTGGTCCTAGCCGCCCTTTTGGCGGGCTGCGGCGCCCAGGAGACGGCCCCGCCCGCGGACCAGGCCCCGGGGCGCTTACCCGCGGCGGAGGCGGCCATTCCCAGCGTCGCCGGCGCCCGGGCGGAAAGCCAGACCATCGCCGAGGCGGTCCTCGGCGCGTCGGACCCCCTGCGAGCCGCGCGCCAAGCCGGACAAGGCCTTTGGGAAGGGGCCCGAACCTATGCCGCCACCAGCTTCGACGACCGCCCCCTCTATTGGCTGCGCCTCGCCACCCAGGAGCACCTGAAGGCCGGGTGCCGGGCAAACTGTGCCGCCCTCCTCGAGGCCTTCGATCGGGCCAGCCGGGGCGACGATGACCTTGCCTTTTCATCGGACCCGCAAGCGCTGCGCATTCTTCTGACGGGCTTTGATCCCTTCAGCCTCGATCGACACATCGATCAGAGTAATCCTTCCGGGGTGGCGGCCCTGCGCCTCGATGGCGCGCGCTGGGTCGTCGGCGGCGCCGCCGTGGAAATCGAAACCCTGCTCTTTCCCGTGCGCTTTGATGCCTTCGACGCCGGCACGGTGGAGGCGCGCCTCACGCCCTTGCTCCAGCGCGGGGACCTGGCCCTCGCCGCGACGATCAGCATGGGCCGGGATCACTTCGATTTAGAACGCTTCCCGGGACGCCGGCGCTCTTCCGAAGCGCCGGACAACGCCGGCGTGCGGACCGGCGCCAGCGCGGCCCAGCCCCTCGTGCCGCGCCTTGGCGACGGGCCCTTAGAGGGGCCGGAATTTGTGGAATTCTCCCTGCCCGTGGCGGCGCTCCAGGGCGGCGCCGGGCCCTATGAAATTCGCGACAACCGGCGCGTGGCCACCCTCGAGCGCGGCACCTTCGATGCGGAAAGCCTCGCGGCGCTGGCCGGCCTCACGGCCGTACGGGGGGGCGGCGGGGGCTATCTGAGTAACGAAATCAGCTATCGAAGTCTGCGGCTGGCCCAGGAACTCGGCGCCACCGTACCCCTCGGGCACATCCATACGCCCCGCCTGGACGGCTTCGACCCGGCAGTGCTGGAAGCCATAAGCACGCAGCTGGAGGCCATGCTGGAAAGCGCGGCGGCAGCCCTCGCGCCCTAGGGCGCGATCACCCGAATGTCGGCGAGGGCGCCGCTGTCGAGGGCGTCGGCGCCCGCGGGGAAATCATTCTCTTCAAGGATGTAGGCCAGGATGGCCGCGTATTCGTCGCCCCAAAGGGCGCCGGGATTGTCCTGGGGCATAAGCCCGCTGATGATGCCGTAGGGCTGATCGAGGGTGAGCCCCTCCCATTCCTTCAGCTTGCCATCGAAGTATTTCTTCGGGTGATGGCAGCTTTTGCAATGCTGGCCAAAGAGCGTCTTACCCGTTTTTGCCTGGGCTTCAGAGAACACCCCATCCTCTAGGGTGCGCTCGGCATACACCCCGCTGCTGAGCACGGCCAAGCCCGCCACGAGCGCGCATCGACCCAGCTCCGTCATCCGTCCCATTACCCTCTCCTTCGCCAAAAAAAGGGCGGCGACCGCACGGCCGCCGCCCTCGACGATCCGCCCTTAGTGGTGGTCGTCGCTGTGGTCTTCATCCGACGGCAGCGCCATCGCCGTCAGCTTTGAGCCGGTCTGCAGCACGATGTACTGCCGGCCCTCATGCAGGTAGGTCATCATGCCGTAGCGGCTCCGCTCCGGCACTTCCACCCGCGCCACTTCCGTCCCCGTGGCCTTGTCGACGGCGAACAGGGTCGGCGTGCCGTCCCCCGCCGTGGACGCGTACATGAGCATGCTCGGGGTAACGGTCATGGGCGCCACGGTTCCGGAACCGCCGTTGGGCAGGTCGAGATCCTTCAGCTCCGGGTGATTCCGGATGCGGTCGGACATTTCCCCCAAGGGGATGTACCAGAGGTGCTCCCCCGTATTCATGTCGATGGCCGTGATGCGGCTGAAGGGCGGCTTGAACAGGGGCAGGCCGTCGGGCATGCGCACCCCCATGTTCCGGAGCACGGCGTAGTCGGCGATGGTTGTCCCCGTGGGCATGTCGATGAGCCCGTCGCGCTCCGACCCCGGCGCCATGATGCGCGTGGTGCAGGCCTTCCGGGAGGTCACGAAAAGCACCCCCGTGGTGGGATCGGCGGCGGCCGGGCCGTCGATGTTCACCCCCCCAATATCCCCAGGGCACCAAAGGGAGCCCAGCTTGCCCATATCGTTGTCGCGATGGAGCGGCGGCGTGAACAGGGGCCCGATGTGGAATTGATCCACGAGATCGATGGCCTTCTGGCGCAGGGCCGGGGTGAAGTCGATCAGGTCATCGTGGGTGAGGCCCTGAATGTCATAGGGCGCGGGCTTGGTCGGGAAGGGCTGGGTCGCCGCCAGCTGCTCCCCGGGGATCAGCCCCTTGGGCACGGGCCGCTCCTCGATGGGCCAGAGCGGCTCGCCGGTCTCCCGGTTAAAGGCATAGGCGAAGGACTGCTTCGTCACCTGCACGATGGCCGGCACGGTCTTACCGTTTTGCTGCACGTCGAGCAGCACCGGCGCCGTGGGCGTGTCGTAGTTCCAAATGTCGTGATGGACCATCTGGAAGTGCCAGGCGCGCTGGCCCGTCTTCACGTCCAGGGCGATGAGGCTCGTACTGAACAGGTTATTGCCCGGGCGGAAGCCGCCGTAGAAGTCCACGGTGGCGCCGTTGGTGGGGATGTACACCAAGCCCCGCTCCTGGTCCGCAGACAGGGGCGCCCAGGAGGACACGTCGCCGGTCCATTTCCACGCGTCATTTTCCCAGGTGTCGTGGCCGAACTGGCCCGGCCCGGGAATGACGTCGAACTTCCAGAGGAATTCGCCGGTCTTGGCGTCGTAGGCAAGGATGTCGCCGGGGATATTCTCAATGCGGGACTGGTTATAGCCCTGCTCCGCCGAGTTCCCCACCACGACCACATCGCCCACCACGATGGGCGGCGAGGACGACGTGATGTAGCCCTTCTCCAGCGGCACGCCGTAGTAGGGGTCGTAGTCGTGGCCCAGGTCCGCGAGCATGTCCACCACGCCCGTCTCCGGGAAGCCTTCCACGGGCACGGGCTTACCAAAGCCCTTTAGGGGCTCGCCGGTTTTTGCATCGAGGGCCGTCAGGAAGAAGCCCGGGGACGCAATGTAGATGACGCCCTTGCCGTCCACTTCCGCATAGGCCACCCCTTTACCGTAGTCCTTCCGCATGGAGTACTCGTAGCGGAAGGTGTGGGGCTCGCGGTAGGACCAAAGGGTTTCGCCATTTTTCGGATCGATGGCCACCACGTGGCGGCGGGGACCGGCGACGGTGTAGAGAATGCCGTCGACGTAGGTGGGCGTGGACCGCCCGCTTTCCGCGTTGAAGCTGGCGCCGTCCCACACCCAGGCTTCTTCAACGTCGGCCAGGTTGGACGGATTGATCTGATCGGCAGGGGTGGATCGGGTGTGTGCCGAATCGCCCCCAATAAAAGTCCAGGCGCCGTTCTCGGTCCCCGGGGACGCGAGGGCTTGAGCCCCCAACATAATCCCCGCGGCGAGCCCGAGGCCCCAGCGACGCGTGATCTCTCCGCGCCCGTTGCGTCGTCTCTGCATGGTGCTCCCCTAAGCGTATAGATATCGCGACCCATTCTAAGCATGGATCGGGAGGCGATGAAATCGTTACGCTGTGCAAACAAAAGTCGCAGGGAAGTTCCCCATGACCCACGCGCACCCCGCTGCCAACCCGAGCGCCTTTCCCGGGCTGACGCTCCTCGGCCCCGAAGCCTGCGCGCAGGCCCTGCCTTACCCCGCGCTGATCGACGCCCTGGGCGCGGGCTTTGCGCGCGACGCCGCGGCCAGCGCGCCGCGCCAGCACATCGATGCGGGGCCCGGCCGGGAGGCGCTTTTGGGCCTGGCCTGGGACGCCCGCGGGCCCCTCGGGCTGAAGGCGCTCACCCTCTTTCCCGACAACCCCCGGCGGGGCCTGCCGCAGATCCAGGGCCTCTATGCGCTGTTTGACGGCGGCAGCGGCGCCCCGAGGCGGTGGCCACAACGGTGCGGGACCTTCGCGCCCGCCTGCCGGCCCTCGCCATCGAGGGCGCCAGGAATCTTGCGGCCGCCGTGGACGCCTGCGATGTGCTCACCAGCGCGCTGCCCAGCACCACGCCGGTCCTCTCGAGTGCCTGGCTCAAAGCCGGCCAGCACGTTGATCTGATCGGCAGCTATCGCCCAACCATGGCGGAGCTAGACGGGGCCGCCCTGCGCCGGGCGACGGTGTTTGTCGATACGGCGGCCGGCGCCTGGGCCGAAGCCGGAGAGCTGATCCAAGCGGAGGCCGAGGGGCACTTTTCTCGCGGGGAGGTAGCGGGGACCCTCGGCGACCTTGCCAGCGGTCGCCATCCCGGGCGGCGCGGCCCGGAAGAGATCACCCTCTTCAAGGCGGTTGGGAGCGCGGCGGCGGACTTTTACGCCGCCGCCCTGGCCCTGGAGAACGCCAAGCCCTAGCCCGTGGGGTTCACCAGGCCGCTTTGCACCACCTGAGCCACCAGCCCCGCATCATCGAAGAATTGCCCGCTGATGACGGCGCGGCCGGCCAGGTCGGCGTGGTTATCGACCCGAAGGGCCACGGGGCCCGACGCCGGCTCGCGGAGAATATGTAGGGAGATATCGGCGTTGATATAGCCATAATTTCGCCCATCCACCACGACCCGCCGCTGACTCAGGCCGTTGGCAAAATCCGCCAACGCCGCCAAATGGGTCAGGGGGGTCAGGGGCTGCTCGGGGGTCAGGGTGAGCGGTAGGGACAACCAGGCCGCACCCCGGCCGCCCCCCACCGCGCCATCGAAACCCTCCGCCAGCAGATGGTGGTGCAGCCCATCCCCCGGCGGCAGCTTTCGCCCGACCCGGCTGGCGACGATTTCGGCGAGCGTTTCCACCACCGCCCCGTCGCCCCGAGGCAGGGGGCAGGCGGTTAAGGGCACGGCCCCCTCGGGCAGAGGCGACGGGGCGCTGAAGAGCCCCTGGGCTCGGGCGCAGGGCACCCCCGCCGCACTCAGCGTCACCTCCGCTAAAGCCAGGCGCCTGCCCTTTCGCAGCACCGTGCCCGCCAGGGCCAGCGGCGCCATGGGCACGGGGCGGAACATATCCAAGGTGAAGCGCGCCAGGGGAAAGGGCACGGCCACCAGATCCGTCAGCGCCTGGGCGAGGAGCGCCGCCGGCGCCCCGCCGTGCAACGACTCGCCCCAGGGTCCTCGAGCGGGATCCTGGGGAAGGTACTGGTCCCCGTCCCGGTGAAAGATGGCCTTCATGCGTTGCTCGTTCCCCTGCCCCACGGTTAAAGCGCAGAAGCATAGCGCGCGCCGCATGCTGGTGCTGCCGCCGGAGAATTCATACACTCAGGCCCGTCATCACACACCGGAGGGGGCCCCATGGATTTCAAAGATTCCGCGCAGGAAGCGGCATTTCGCGCCGAAGTGCGCACGTTCCTCGACGCGCATGCACCGCTGCGCACGCGCAGCACGGAATCGGCCTACGCCGAGGCGAAGACCGATCAGGATCGGGTGGCCATCGCCAAGCGCTGGCAGGCGCTCCTCGCCGAGCACGGCTGGGCTTGCATTGCCTGGCCCAAGGCCTTCGGCGGCCGGGATGCCACCCCCATCGAAAGCGTGATTTGGAATCAGGAAGTGGCCCGCTACGTCACCCCCGATGGCCTCTTCATCATCGGCCAGGGCATGTGCGCCCCCACCCTCATGGCCTACGGCAACGACGACCACAAGGCCGAGCACCTTCCGAAGATCGCCTCCGGGGAAGAGGTGTGGTGCCAGCTCTTCTCCGAACCCGTCGCCGGCTCGGACCTCGCGGGCATCAAAACCCGCGCCGTGCGCGAGGGCGATAAGTGGGTCATCAACGGCCAGAAGGTCTGGACCTCCGGCGCCCACTACTCGGATTTCGGCCTTCTGATTACGCGCACGGACCCGAGCCAGCCGAAGCACAAGGGGCTCACCATGTTTTTCCTGGACATGAAAACCCCCGGCGTTGAAGTGCGGCCCATCAAGCAGATCAACGGCAACCAGGATTTCAACGAGGTCTATTTCACGGACGTGGTCATCCCCGATAGCCAGCGCCTGGGCAACGAGGGCGACGGCTGGAAGGTGGCCCTGGTCACCCTCATGAACGAACGCCTCGCCGTGGGCGGCGGCCTCTCGAATTCGGTCATGGACGTCTTCAAGGCCACCCAAACCCAGGACTACGGCGACGGCCTCGCCATCGAAGACCACGCCGTGCGCGACCGCCTTGCCGACTGGTACTGCCGCGAGTCGGGGCTGAAGTTCACCAGCTACCGCATGATCACGGCCCTGTCTCGGGGGCAGGATCCGGGGCCCGAGGCCTCCATCAGCAAGGTGGTGGTGGCGGCGAACAACAACCAAAGCGCGAACTTCGCTTTGGATATGCAGGACTACGGCGGCATCCTGGACGACGACGGGCGCGCAGGCTTCGGCAATCAGTTTCAGCGCCAATTCCTGCGCTCCCCGGCGAATCGCATTGAGGGGGGCTCGGACGAGATCCTCCGCAACATCATCGCCGAGCGCGTGCTGGGCATGCCGGCGGATATGCGGCCGGATAAAAACGTGCCCTTCGCAGAAATCCCCCAAGGGAAAGGTTAAGCCGCCCCATGAGCCATTCCGAGCGCGCCCCCTGGCGCGCTGCCCTTGAGGCCGCCCTGGCGCGCTACCACTCCCTGCCCCGGGCTGGCGGCGACGCCTGGGCCATTTTAGAAGGCAAGCTGGCCACGGCGCTCACCCGCCAGCGCGCCCTGACCGAGCGCCTGGCCCTCGCCGACGATGAGGGCCTCCTCGAGGACCTTCTCGCCGTCGGCCTTAAGCTGACGGACCCGCAAAAAAAGGCGGCGAAGGCCCGCCTGGGCGCCGACGACTACGCCGCGCTTCTGGCCGCCCAGGGGGAACGGGTACCTAAGGGCTCGGCCTTTGACCGCCGGGCGGGCCCGGCGATTGATCTGAAGATCAAAGTGAACCGCGATTCCCCCTGGCCCTTCGAGCGCTGGCGCATGACGCCGGAGTTCGCGGACTACGAAATCGACGGCGAACGGGTGTTCTACCGGGGCCTTTGGCTCCAGCCCGGGGATCTGCTCCTGCCGAACGTGAACCTCGACGGCAACTTCATCTACAGCGCCCTTTCGGACCCAAAGGGCTTTTGCCCCCATTCGGCGATCTTCGCCCTCCTCGAACACGAGGGCCGGCGCTTCCCCGCCGTGGTGGAAACCTATGAGAAGGGCCTGCGGGCCGTGCCCCTGTGCGTGTTCCTGAATGATCGCTACATCAGCTATGCGGAGATCTATCGCCATCGGGAACTTAGCGACGGCGCTCCGGCGGAGGCCTCCCGGGTGGCCCACGACGCCCTGGCCGACGCCCGGGGCTACAACTTCAACACCACGGACCCGGACCCAAACTACCTGTGCTGCACAAGCCAGGCGCGCCAGTTCTATCAGCGGCTGGGCCTGACGGACCTTGAAGCCGTGGGGCGCATTGTGCAGCCCGGGGTCCGGGCCAACTTCGAAGCCATGAAATACCCCCACCTCGACGCCTTCTTCACCCCCATCGATTTCATCCGCAGCGATCGCTTCACCTTTGTGGGCAGCGTCGATAACCAGCAGCCCGAACGCCTCATCACCCGAGAGCTCATCGAGCGCCGCTTCCGGGAACGCTTCGCCGCCGGGGCCCTGAACTGGGACCGGGTGCCCCTCATGGTGAAGGGCATGCACTACGGCATTAAGCAGATGCGCAAGGAAACGGCCCTGGGCCGGCTGATCTCTAAGGTGA